>JABDLQ010000245.1 GCA_013002925.1 Gammaproteobacteria bacterium
CATTTTGCCGGCGTCAACCACACAAATGTTATGGAGCCCGACATGGTGGTTGACACCTGTGAGTATTTGCAGGAACAAACACTATCACCAGAAAAATCATTGCTACCTGACTGCGGGCAGCATCTGAACAACAGCCATCGATTGGAAAGGACAGGCACTAATCAGCAATCGATCTGGCACCTCTTAAAAGAATGCATCTGTCGTCACTAATTGGATAGCATCTTCACCAACGGATTTCATCAATATGCCCGGGCTAATGTCGATGTAACCTGAATAAAGGCAACTTGCGGTAACCTGAACCCCGGATACAGGCATAGGTGTCGGTTTACACGTTTCACTCTGCCCATCTCACCAACATAACTCGCGGTCGACTTCCCGCAAACAATGACCAGGCACAGTAATACAGCGCGCCGATTCGAACGACAAATCTCCGTTTCATCACGAGTTTCATTATCGATTTTAGTTGATAGCGGAAAATGCATCGCGACAATTTGCGTAAGCGGTGCCTGTCCCTAACCTTGCCGTCCCTTACCTTGCCTCGGGGAAAGTTTGAAACTGAGGGTTTTTCCCCAGACGAATTGAATATCTGTCCCACTTATGCGATTGCTGAAAAAAGGCGACTCTGGGTCCACAATCCGACGCACCCGATGGGAGTCCGGCCATGAAAACTCGAATAAACACGATTATTTTTCTAATTGCTCTTTTTATGTTCTCCAATACCGCACACGCCGCCTTTGACGGTGATTACACGCTGGATAATTGGACGTTTCAAACCGCTGGCAATGGGACAGTGACGCCAGCATCCGGCGATGCAGCCATGATCACGCTGAAAAGTGACGACAGTGAAACCGGGGGCTTCACAGACCTGTTTATCACCGTGGTAACTGCTGGCGTGATTAGCTTTGACTGGTTCTTTACCAATGACGATTTGGCCACCTTCGAAACTGGCGGCTATGTTCTAAACGGCTTGCGCACCGATCTGACCGGCGGCAGCGGCACCACGTCAGTCATCACAATGACCGAGATGGTCACAGTTGCGAGCGGTGATGTGTTTGGTTTTTTTGTCGAATCGGTGGATGGTATTGCCGACCCGGGCTATCTCGATATTTCGGAATTTAACGGTCCTGCGCAGGTGCCCGTACCCGCCGCTGCCTGGCTGTTACTTTCAGCCATTGCGGTCATGATGCGCCGTCACCCGGCATAATTGTGCCAGAGTGGCAGGCATTGATGGGGTTTTTTCAGTCAGTTACCATGCCTCAGGCTCACTGCACGTGTCACCAACGCCCTGTTTATTGCGTTCGCTGTGGTCATCTGACACAGGTGGAACCGAAGTTGAAACACCACCGCCGAGTTTACGGTTGTGAGTCATTTTGACTCCATTGTGTTACACGTTTGCTAAGACGCAGTCCATCGCAGTAATTAATGAAAATTTGCTGCAAACAAAAACGCTTAACTTAAGGCTATTCAATATTAATTCGGTCCGGGAAGGATCAGCCCCTCCTCGCTATGCGGACACTCGCCTCAGTCCATTCGGTGAAACTGACCGGCCGATAGTACTGTACACGGCGCATGAGACGTGCAACCAACGAAATCGTGGCGCTTCAGATGCCAGACGGGACTCAATTAGCAGAATTGGACCAGGAAACCTACTTTGCCCCCCCTGTTTGGGTCCCATTCTTAATACCAATCTTCGTTGGATTCTCGTCAAAATGCACAGATGATAGCTGATTAACCCGGGGCCTCGGTCTCCTGATCGTGGATTTTCTTCCATAGTGGATGCAAGAGCAACAATGAGAAGTTATACAACACAAGACCGTACCCAAAAATAAACGCTGCAAAAAATGGCCCATATTCCTGATCGAATACAATTCCGAACGCATTCATAAAGTTTGTTGCAGCTGCGACGATTACCAGTGCCATCAGGATTACGAACGTGATACGACTGACCTGTCCAACTCGATCCAGCCTCAGGCGACGAAGGGTGTAGAAAAAACCATAGGTCCAGAACGCTCCACCAATCAGGCTGCTGATTGACCAAATGGATCGTTGCTCCATCCCAAAATTGTAAAGCGCCACAGGAAACACCGAACTGAAGGCGCCGCATAAACTGATAATGATGATGAGCGAGATCGACAGCACGTGGCCCCGTGATATGCGTACTTGTTGCCTGATCTAAAACGTCGCAATTATTCCTGCGAAACCCGCGAGCGCTATAGATATTTCAGCAAACGTTAATAGTTGATCAACTGCTTCCATCTTCTTGTCCCCATCGCCTTGTGTTGAGCCAGTACATAGCGAACCGGGGAATGAACGCGGTATAAAATATTTTAATTCAAATGCGAAAGCAACGAACGGTTCAGTTCATCGAGGATCGGGTCGCAAACCACCAATTCGCAAATCGCCCGGTCGAACCACCGTCTTTTATGCGGTTCAACTCCTGTTCTTCAGTCAGAGTGTCAGATGGCACCATCACATTGATGTCAGGAATCTCGAGGTGTACGGCACGACTATTCCACGAAAATGTTGCCGAAAAACCCTGGGGCATCAGGTGACGCAGCATTACCGACCAACATCTGAACCAATCCCGACCATTTACATCAGCACGCTCGATTGCCGACTTGCGCCACAGCGTTACAGGTAGCTTAACCACCATTGCCGGTGCGTTCGACGATACTGCATGAACCACTGACACGGCCAGTACAGCACCACCACCGCGACGATCCACACCAGATACGCACGCCACAGTGCGTAATCATAGCCCTCTGGCCACGGCTGGTTATTCAGGTAATGAAATTGCCAGCGATCGAGTGTGAGCTTTGTCCATACCGAAGAACCGGCATGGATCAAAGCAATGTGCAAAATGTAGAACACGAAAGGCACGCGGCCAAACACGGTGACAATCCCGGCCAACCGGCCATGCCATCGTTCAAGCACGGGCGTAAGAACCAGCGCAGGGCCAAGCGTCATACACAGGAACAGTAGTGAGGGTGGGTATTTCGAGGTATTGATAAACGCCAGTGCTTTTTGGAATGCACCCTCCCCCACTTCATTCCACCGGGCCACCGCCGATGCAATGCCAGGCTCGCCGTACAGGTTAAATC
>JABDLQ010000340.1 GCA_013002925.1 Gammaproteobacteria bacterium
GAGCTTGCACAGAGTCTGCTTGCCTACGGTCAGTTGAAACAGAATGTGGATGCCGACGAGGGCAAAAGGCTTCTTAACGAGGCACTCAGTCTTTTCCGTGAAACGAATGCTACTGGGTGGATTGAGGAGACGCTTGTTGCACTTGGCTAAAATTCTGTCTTCGGTAATCTTTATTGAATCTAACTGATGTTGTCACTAGTGTGGTTTAAATACTGCGAAGCAGGGTCGCTCCGGTCCATGTGGGCTCATTACTTTTAAGTGGTGCGTATTCCGGCCAAAGTGATCAGTCATTCTGGAATTAAGTGATCAGCAGTTCAACCCAACGCCCGAGTGTTGATAATACCATCAAGGGTGATCACTTTGCCTGCTGTATTGAGGCATGTTTGCGGCGCATAGAATCTCCGTCCAGGATGACTCGATTGGCGTTGTGCAAGAGTCGGTCGAGTATGGCATCGGCCAGTGTTGGATCGCCAATGGCGGCGTGCCATTTTTTTATTGGTACCTGGCTGGTAATCAGAGTAGAGCGGCTGCCGTGACGGTCCTCCATCAGCTCAAGCACATCGTTGCGTTGCCCGAGTGTCAGATTTTCAAGTCCCCAATCGTCAAGCACTATCAGGTCTGTTTTGGCCAGTTGGTTGATCAGCTTGGTGAACCGCCCGTCGCCATGTGCGATAGAGAGCGATTCGAGTAATCGCGATGACCGGAAGTAGCGAACGCTGTAACCCTGGCGGCAAGCTTGCGTGGCAAGCACGCAACCGAGGTAGGTTTTGCCGCAACCAGTAGGAGCAGTAATGAGCACATTCTGGTGATGTTCGATCCATTGCCCGGACAGCAGGGAAGCAAACTGACTTTTGTCCAGTCCCCTGGGGTGGCCGTAGTCGACGTCCTCGGGGTAGGCCTGTAGTTTCAGTTTGGCGGCCTTGAGAAGGCGTTGAACCTTGTTATTGCTTCGATACGTGGTTTCTCTGTCAATCATTAATCCCAGTCGTTGTTCGAAGCTTAAGTCAGCATGTGTGCCTGGTTGCTCCATCTGTTGTTCGAGCGCCTCGACCATGCCGGGTACTCGCAAGGTGCGCAGTTGTTGTATCAGTTGTGAATGCTGCATTGTTATTTCCTCTATCAGTTTTAAAAATGATGTCTAGTGGAAGTAATCCGCACCGCGGATGTTCTCGTGTGTCTTCAAGTGTTCGTCGTCATAAACGATCTCCTGCTGTATTTCGGTGGAAAGATTATCGAGTCCTTTTTTCAGGATCGATTGAACGCTGGTGCGTGTCGGTGAGCCGATCTCGATGGCCCGGGTACATGCCCGTTCGAGCCGGACACGATCGTATTGTTTGGCCAGTGTCAGCAGTGCCATGACCGAACGGAACGATTGTTGAGGATGGCGCTTTTTGCGCAGTTGCAAACAGACGATATGGCGGGTCGAGGGACCGATATCCGAGGCCCATTTCTCGAAGCGCTCCGGCGTCCAGTCGGCCTGGTGTCGATGGGCTTGCGGCATATGCTCATCCAGCGTTGTATGTCCTGCCTGCTGGTGTGAGCGCACATGGCAGGCAACACGTTTACCGCCGGCGTAGATGTTCACCATCTGGCTGCTGGCGCGCACTTCAACCTCGGCTTTGACCAGCATATGCGGGACGGAGTAATAATGCTTGTCATACTCGATGTGATAGTCAATGTTGACCCGGGCGAGACGGACATGCTGGTAGTCATAGGCTTGTGACGGCAAGGGGACCAAGCGAGCCTTCTCGATCTGTTCGAACAAGGATCGACGACAGCCGGGTAGTTTCTTGAACGGCCGCTCATTGAGTTCGACCAGCAGTTGTGCAATAGCATCGTTAAGCTGCCCGAGTGAGAAGAACGTGATTTTGCGCAAGCGTGCCAGTATCCAGCGTTCCACGACCAGCACTGCGTTTTCGACTTTTGATTTGTCGCGGGGACGATAAGGCCTGGCAGGGATAATGGCCGTATTGTAGTGCGCGGCCCATTGCTCATAGGAAGCATTGAGTACCGGCACGTAACGGTGTGTTTTGGTCACACCGCTCTTCAAGTTGTCCGGGATCGTCAGTGACGCCCAGCCACCAAAGAAGACGGCCGCTTTGCAATGTGCATCAATCCAGTCGGCTTCCTTTTGCGACACCGATGCACAGGCAAAGGTATAGTTTGATGCGCCAAGTGCAGCAACAAAAATTTGTGCAGAGATAAACTCACCGGTCCGGGCGTCAACAATCGGCACAGTCGGGCCACAGTAATCGACAAACATTTTCTCACCGGCGATGTGAGTTTGTCGCATAGAACGGCGCTGCCGCCCAATCCATGTGCGATAGCGATGACAGAATTGAGAATAACTGTAGCCGTCATCAGGATGTACCTGGCGGTATTCTTCCCATGCCAGTTGTTTGGTCATACCGACGCCCCTCATGTCGGTGTGAATGCGGGGGAAGTCCGGTTCAGCAAAGCGTCGCTGACCATCGCTTTTTGCGTGCTCTGGAAACAGCGCGAGCTCGAGTTCGCGCTCGTCCATCTCTGGCGGCAGTGGCCAGCCAAGACCTGCATTTTTAGCGCGCAGGAGGTAATTGTTCACGGTGCCAAAGCCAATCTTCAGGGATTTGGCAATCTGGCGGTGGCTCAGGTTTGACTGGTAATGCAGTCGTAAAACGGCCTGTATTTTTCGCATTGGAAGCCTCTGTCGTGACACGCTTATCTCCGGTGATCGCTGAAAACCGGTAAGCGTACCAATAAAGGTTAAAAAACAATGCGTTGGGAAGGATTCTGGAAATAAGTGATCAGTGATTCTGGAAAGTGATCACTGATTCTGGAAATACACGAAATAGTGATCACTTAATTCCAGAATCGGTGATCAGATAAAACCAGAAACGGTGATCAAATTGTTCCAGAATGGGTGATCAGATTGGGCCGGAATACGCAATTTAAGCAATCTTGCCAGAAATCGGCCAGATCCGCGC
>JABDLQ010000272.1 GCA_013002925.1 Gammaproteobacteria bacterium
GTTGAACAGCGGCTGACGATCGCTACCAGGTCTGAATGTCAGCGTTCGTGACACAGTGCCCCGGGTCGCTTTAATACGAAAGATTTGTTTGTTTGGATTGTCACCGATAAAGCTGATGCGCAGGACTGGCGAGAGTTCGCTGGCATCGATAGTGAAGCGGCCCAGGGCGACAAGATATGCGGCTGGAGCATGCGGGTCTTCATCGGGTGGTTCAATCGACAGCATGAGTCCCTCCAGCGGGAACTGCTCGCCCGCGTCATTGTATAGCTGCACGTGTGATTGAATTTGCCGCTTGATCGTAGAGACATGCTGACCCAGCTCATCACCCGACAGTTTTCGATCGTCGTTGTTGTCCACGTTTTCAAACGCAGTCACTGGAATCGACAACACGAAATAAGCGCCTCTGTCCGTAAAATTTAGTGTGCCGTGTTGCTCCACCATCAAATGCGCATGGCTCGGGGACGCAACGCTCCACAGGATGACGAGGATTACCATGCGCTCAACATACGCCCCCGATCGAATAAATTGTTTGCTGGTCATTGTGCCCCCTTGATGCAGCGCTGCAAAAATGGATAGGAGTCCGTTGCAAAATAGTGATAGATACCGTCCGGAAATTCCGGCGTGACACCGGTGCGGCCGTTGCATTCATCCAGGTCACCCAGGCCGGCTACATACTCGTAGTCCTGAGAAAATGTGCCCATCGCGTAGATTGATTCATCGGGTCGATTGGCGTCGGCCTGTGTTTTCAGAGCATAGCTGCTTTGAATTTCCCTGATGGGCGATGACGCGTCCAGCGGGTCACTGTAACCGTAACGGGCGTAAATCGGGAAGCCGTCTGCAGCCCAGCCGATTAAGGTCATAGCGGTGCCTTTATTGAGCTTGGCAATAAAGCCTTCGGGCATACCGTGGTAGTGATAGGAGCCGGTGGGCTGCACATGCGCATTGTTAGCATCCTCGCCAAAATCAAACGAGTTCTGACCCAGCGCCTCAATACGCCACGACCCGGTGGCAGCGCCCCCCAGGCTACAGTTATTGCCGGCATCGTTACAGGTACCGCCAGTGCCCGGATCAATTTTCACCCCGTTGAGTACGTAGCCCACCGCCCCCTGGGGACCACCCAATGTTGTCGCGGTTGACGTTGCAACTGGCGTCAGCGTGAAACTCGCCGACACCGCTTGCGTAGTGATCGTGTTTGGATTAGCAGCGTTAGGAAACGTACCGACATCATGGTCGGGGATGCCGTTGGCAGCTAACCACCTTGAGGTAGCATCACAGAACCAGTCTGCGGAACTTGTCATGTTGACAGACGGGGAATTGTTAAACTCGCTGTAACTGTACATGCACTCTACGTTATCTGTTGAGATCGCAGACGAGACGGGAACCATGGTGTTGGTTACAGCGGTGTTAGTAACAGGGTTGTCGGTATCGTCATCCTGGGTCGCTGTCAGGTTGTTGGACTCACCGGCGCATCCCGCCAGTGTCAGGCAGACAACAGCAACACTCCAGAGGCTTCGTTGTGCTTGCGTGATCATTGCAATCTCCTTTGATCGGTGTCATCGCCTTCATCCCGGGGCCCTGGTGGGCGGGAACCACGCTCTGGCGCACAAACCAATGATTCGTTACCGCGCGGCGGCACGATGCAGGTGCCCGCGGCGTCGCCACGACGTCCTGAGAAACTGCAGGCATCGCCCTCGACTTTGTCGGCACAGACGGCAAAAGCTTCCTGGGGCGGACCACCGCGGCCCTTGCCACGCTCCTGGGAATTTGCAGTGGCCAGCGGTACAGCAATACAAAATGATAACGCCAGCGCCCATCCGATTCGGTTCAATCTGGAAATAGTCATGACTCGCTCCCTGTTGATGTGGAATGCTGACAGTATTGTCAGCCAGCAAGGAGCGAGCATGAAGAAATCGTGGAGAAAGTGAGGAGATAACTGCAATCACTGCGCATTTATGTGGATAAGTGCAATTGACAGCCAGTCGGAGAGCCGGGGACACCCGCACCACAAGTCAGAAGGAAATTACTGGCTGTCACGCCAGTGAACTCTGGGCTTTTGGAAAATTTTCGGGATCGCTCCCGGGCCACCCGCTCCCCGGCCAGGCCCGCGTTCTCACCGGCAAAGAGCGCCATTTTTACCTCGGTGCCGGTTAAAGTTTTGTGGTCTATTTACAAGTATTTATCCGGGGGCCGGTGAGGACGCAAAATATCACTGGGCAATGATTTCCGGAGTAACCGGCTGGACACTGGCCAAAGCCCGAAGGGCTTCCCAACGACCCGATTGCTCTGCGCTTATTACACGCTGATGCATGACCGCAACATCAGCAGCAAGCTCCTTATGCATTGATACGAACTGTGGATCGATACGGATGGAGGCCAGCAACGGGTCTTCAATTAAAAACCAGTTATCATATACACGTGCACTGCGGAAGCCGGCGTCGATCGCTTCCCGCAATTTCACCAGCGCTTCCTCAGGTCTGTTGAGTAGTGCAAGTATCTGCACGTCGCGTATGCCGTGCCCCGCGGCACCCAGTCGTGGCCGACGCTCCAGAATTTCAAGAGAAGCGTGCAGAAGTTCGTTCGCGTGCTGGTCATTGCCTTTGCGTTTTGCAATGTAGGCGAGTTTTATAACGTACTGGACATTAAACATATCGAGATTGCCCAAAGCATCCTCGACAAGTGCAGGCTTCCGCAGTAACAGATACTTTCGTGCGGCATCCAGGTCATTGAGAATCAGGGCCGCATCCATTGCTATGTCATAGGCAAATGGCGGAAGTGAAATTCCTTCATTTAGTGACCGTTCCATTTCCGTAACCACTGCGGCATTGTTTTGGTTAACGAAGTTTTTGAAAAGTGGCCCCAATGAGTAAAACGGATGCTCTTCAGGTATATCCTTGACAAAATCCAACGCCTGCGCATAGTCGCCAAACACGATATACGCCACGACAGCCTGGGCACCAGCGATCGGATTGGAGTCCAGTTCAATGGCCTTTAATGTCCAGGCAACTGACTCGTCGAAACGTCCCAGCCCCTGCAAATGGTTTGCTATGTTCTGGTAAGGCGAAGGCCATCCGGGATGTAGCCGGACGGCATCAAGCCAACGATCCATGGCTTTCTGATTATCACCCAGGGCAGCATACATTCCAGGCAAATTTATATAGGGAATTCTGGCGAGAGGATCGAGCTCAAGCGATCGTTGGAACAGCGCAATCGCTTCCTCAATTTTTTGTTCCGAACCTTTTAGTCCGGCATACCACATTGTCGCTCTCGCGTGATTTGGATTTAGCTCAAGCGCCCGTTGAAACGCTAGCTCGGCCTCTGCGATCAAAGGGCCACTTTTTGTCTGCTGCCAGACATCGAGTTTTAACAGACCCAATGAAGCGTAGGCATCGGCGCTCTCCGGATCAAGCGCCAGCGACTTGTTGAGACTGGCCTCGGCCAATGCGTATGCTTCATCTGCCTCAATCGCTTCATGATTGATCTTTAGCAGCAGGATACTATCCGCAAGACCTGAATACGCTTCCGAATAATTCGGGTCGATTTTTACCGCCTGTTCAAATTGTGTTCTGGCGAGCTGTGTCGTTTCCAGTTGACGCTCTTCGAGATTGTGGCGCCCTTTTCGATAGAGATTGTAGGCCTCCATGTTTTCTGTCGGAATCGTGTCAAGACGTTGTTGTTCAGTCGGCGTCAGTTGCGCCTGCAGCGCAGCACTGATCTGCCTGGCAATTTCGCCCTGAATATCAAAGATGTTTTTCGTTGTCAGTTTACGATCATAAGTGCTGGCCCATAAATGAGTATCCGTAGCGGCATCAATCAACTGCACATTGATGCGGACATTATCACCCAGGCGCTGCACCGCCCCTTCAAGCACGGTGGCGACATCTAACTCATCACCAATTTGACGAATATTCTTGGTGGTGTCCCGATACTCCATTACTGATGTTCGGGAAATAACTTTTAATGCACCGATATGTGCCAGATTCGTCAACAAATCGTCGTGAATGCCGTCGACAAAAATAGCGTTGTCCGGGTTCGTACTGCGATTACTAAATGGAAGGACAGCAATCGACTGCTCCACCACCTGACTGCCAACATCACGGATCTGAGAGCTCTTCCCAACTATATTCAGATAGACCGAAACCGACAGAGCAGCTGCCAGAGTGCCAATCACTAGGTAATTGAGCGCATTGCCGGCCGGGGCAGTCTCCACTTCATCCTGATCAATTTCGCTCTGCCGTCGTATTCCGCCGGGGGTTAGTTCGAAA
>JABDLQ010000305.1 GCA_013002925.1 Gammaproteobacteria bacterium
GTCAACGCGCAACCCAATTGGTACGTTATGCGGGTTTTTCTTCAAACCGGTTAAGTGCGACGTTTTTCACGGATTTTCCCGGGTCAAATATACGGCCATTCATCGCAATGTATACGCCGGGTTCAAGAAGCTGCGCACCGATCAAGGCGCAACCCAGGTTGAATATCGCGTCACTGTCGCGATATTGTGCGGGATACATTGAGCCCGTCAACACGATGGTTTTGTCCGCAATGTGCCGCAGAAATTCAGCGGTCTTGATCATCGTATCCGTGCCGTGGGTAACAATAATGTTGCCGCCCGGTTCCGCTGCGATGGCTTGGCGAATTTTCTCCCGATCCGAATCGTCAAGATCAAGGCTGTCTTTCTGCATAATCGATACCACTTGGTAATCCACAACGACGTTAGCCCTTTCCAGCACGCCGGACGCCTGCGGTTCCCCGACCTGGTAGGTGCTCTTTTGATCGAAGTAGGTCTTGTCGATGGTGCCACCGGTGGTAAATATTTTAATGGGCATGCTCATTTTCTATGTCTGTTGCGCGATAAAACATCAGGAGTGCGGAGTTTGCGGTCAGGGCAGTATGGTACATACTTTAAAAATATTTTCCGTCTTTGCGAGAAGCGGATCGACGCGGCAATCTCAAAGTCCTGACTGCGTATCACGAGATTGCCACGCCTGCGGCTCGCAATGACGGATTTCCCATGCAATGACGGGGTTGTGCTGGCGGTAAACCAAAATCTCCGTCATTGCGAGGAGCGAAGCGACGCGGCAATCTCAAAGGCCTGACTGCGCATCACGATATTGCCACGCCTGCGGCTCGCAATGACGGGATTCCCTTGCAATGACGCGTTTACGCTGATTTGAACAAGATGTCTGGCTTAAGGTACATACCAGTCCGGCAATTGTGAAAACCTGTTTTTTCACATCAACAATTTATCCGAGAGAGCTTGCTGTTGCGACGTGCCTGTCCCCGCTAACCCTCACTTGAGCCTGCTGCCCTTGCGTTTGGACGGTGTCGGTGCTTTTTTGGCGACGTAGCGGTGGTCTTCGACAAGTTTGAGCAGATCAAAAGCGCTTAACATACCCACGACGGCCTGTTCATGGGTAACAACGACACGATGAATATTGTGATTACGCATAATCCGTGCGGCAATACTGGTGTCGTCATACTGCGGCACGGTATAAACTTTTTCAGTCATAATGTGACTGACCGGTGTGTTTGGTTTCAGCTCCCGGGCCAGATCCGTGGAGGACACGATTCCTAGCGGGTGACCGTTACTGTCCACTACGGGTACTGCGCTTATAGAATTGTTCTCCAGCATGTGACGCACATGCTCGACGCTCTGATGTGGCTTGGCGGATACGACCGACCTGGTCATCAATTCCTCAACTTTTATACTCATCTGATTCTCCAGCTGGTGACAATAACCACTCAGTCTAGGAGACCGGACGCCGCCGGAATTAGACGCAGATCAAGAATTCGATGCTGTTTTTAGCAACTCGGGAATTTTTACGCTACCTCAACCTCCCTACCAGCTCAGAATCTCGTGGGGAACGAGGATTTCGTCGTTGTCGGTATCCACACGCCTGAAATCCATCTGCCGCAGAATCCGGTATTCTTTCTCGGTGAGCTTACTGTCTCCATCCAGGTCCGCTGCCTGGTAAGCATCGGTGTTGACCTTTGGTAAATCATCCATGGATACCAACCCGTCGCGATCAGAATCCCGGGATTCGAAAAGTGTCTCCAGTCTGGTATTAAATTCTGTGATATCGATGTTTCCATCGCCGTTTTGATCCGTCTTCTCGATTTTCACCACCGGCAGGTTGGTGGCAACAACCCTGCCAGAATCAGGGCGGGTATCATGCACACACCCGACAACTGAAATCGTGATGATACTTAGCGCAAACCGTTGGGCGACAACGACAGCCTTTGCAAATGTGGTTAGTTGATCTGGTTTCATTGTTTGTTATCAATGTAAAATTTAAGGGTCGCCCCGAGCAGATAATGTCTTAATGGCACGGGCTTGAGAAGCACAGGTAACTGCCGTCATCAACAGCTACCCAGAGTTCAGGCACTCCAGGATCACTACCCTGCTGGCCCCACAGACCAATTTCACGGGTGGTTTTACCGGCAGTTTTGAGTAATATTGTTTTGCGCAAGTGACTCCCCATATCAGTGATAGTGAATCGGGGACGTGGAGCACGGGTGCGGTACGCCCACCCCTCGATTTGTCACAAATATATGATTTTATTAAATATTTTAATCAAACCACCTTACACTGGCAATATGAACGTTAACAAATTACGCATTACCTGCAGCCTGCTTTCAAGCGTAGCACTTTATGCCCCGTCAGGGTTTGCACAAGACCAGCAGGTTTTCGCAAAAGTCCTGAATCGAACTCCAATTATGGAAAGCGTCCAAAAAGGCGTCCCTAAACGGGTCTGCTATGAGGAACAGGTGGTGACACAGGAAAGCAAGTCATACACGCCGTCGATACTTGGCGCCATTGTCGGCGCCGCGGTCGGCAATGAGTTCGGTAAGGGAAGAGGAAAGGATCTTGCCACCGTAGCCGGCGGCGTCCTGGGTGCCTCTGTCGGAAGAGACGTACAAAACAAAAACGCCCCGGCGCACACGGCCATTGTAGAGAAATGTCATGATGAAGTTGAGTATGTCTATGAAGAACGCGTTACCGGCTGGCGGATTACCTATGAGTATAACGGGCAGACTTACGTGACGCGGACAGACAGGGACCCTGGCGAGAGCATCAGGCTGCATATCCATATTGTTCCCGAGAGCTAGGTTACGCCGGGAATTCAGGCTGGGTGCAAACCGGTTGAGTAATCGACCGGGGTCCTTCTCAAGCGATTACGCAACCAAACGGGCGGGGCCGGGTGTGCTGACAAAATCAGTCGCTTCATCGGGGGCGCCAGCACCAAGGAGCCACACGGCAACCTGATCACCTTTACCGCGGGAAATCGGCAATCGGCAAGTACGCTATGAGCAGGCCAAATACAGCCGCGATCAATGTTCGCGACGAGTTTTCTCAACTGAAAAAAGCAATTGTCGGCCTCGCTTCGCCTTTTCAACGTGACAAGGCGCAAGTCGCAAACGAAATGCACGAATTTCCCTTCGTGCCGGATACGGACCGGAAGGAGGAGGTGTTAGCGCTGACCTATCCAACTGAAGCTATCCTGCAGCCGGAGTTCACGCATTACACCAGTACGCTCGAAAAACATGGCGTCGATGTGCTTCGGGCGGATCCGAATGCCGCTTACTCATTCGATTACACCTGCCCGCGGGATATCGGTTTTGTCGTTGATGATATTTTTTTTATTTCCCGCATGGCCGTCTCGAGTCGGGCCAAAGAGTACAAAACGATCCTTGCGCACCTGGAGGACATCGATGCCGGGAAAGTTGTTCAGGTTCCCGAGGGCGCGCTTATCGAAGGCGGAGACGTGGTCGTACTTGACGCGAAAACGATTCTTGTTGGCATCAATCAGCGCACCAGCAGAAAAGGTGTTGAGTTTCTTCGCAACCA
>JABDLQ010000306.1 GCA_013002925.1 Gammaproteobacteria bacterium
GCGGCTGTATGCCGGTTTCCTCGTGCGTTTCACGGAGCGCCGTGTGCTCGAGCCCGGGGTCCTGGGGCTCACGGCGACCACCCGGAAAACTCACCTGCCCGGCGTGATGCCGCAGGTGGACAGCTCGTTTGGTCAGCAATATTTCCATGCCGTCGGCGCCCCGGTGCAACGGTACCAATACCGCAGCATCGACAAAAACGGCATCCTCCCGACCACTGATCCGGGCCAGCAGGTCGCGGCTTTCGCGATTAATACGTGTGCAGGAGGTCTTGCGCCGATCCTGAAATTTTTGCCGCAGTAAATTCTTGTTCACAATTTTGAGAACGACCTGACGGCCGCCCTGCTTCCTTCCCTGTTCTTACTCCTGAATTCCGCCCCGGGTGAGCGCGGCCGGGTCAAGCAGCCTTTTCAGTTCTTCCCGTGACAATCCTGTCGTTTCCAGCGCAACCTCCAAAATAGCGCGCCCCTCCTTGTACGCCTGCTTGGCCGTTGCTGCCCCTTTTTCGTAACCGATCACCGGGTTCAATGCAGTTACCAGTATCGGGTTACGCATCAGTGCATTTTGCAACTGGTCCGTGTTTACGACAAAACCGGCAATGGCCTTATCGGCCAACAGCCGGACGCTGCCGGATAGGATCGCGATGCTTTGCAGCAGGTTTTGTGCAACCACCGGCAACATGACGTTCAGCTGAAAATTGCCAGCCTGTCCTGCCACCGTAATCGTGGCGTCGTTACCAATCACCTGAGCGGCTACCATGCAGGTCGCTTCAGGAATCACCGGGTTTACCTTGCCCGGCATGATGCTGCTGCCCGGTTGCAATGCCGGCAGTGCGATCTCGGCAATGCCGGCAAGCGGCCCGCTGTTCATCCATCGCAAATCATTGGCGATCTTCATTAGCGCCACGGCCAGCGCTTTCAGCTGACCCGAAACCTCTACGGCCGTGTCCTGACAGCTCAGGCTCTCGAAGTAATTCGGGCTAGTGGCAAATGGCACGTTGGTGGAGGTGGCCAGAAGCTGCGCAACTCTTGGGCCAAATTCCGGGTGGGCATTTATACCGGTGCCTACTGCTGTACCTCCCTGAGCAAGCAGCTGCAATCGCGCCAGGCTGTCGGTCAGGCGGTGTCGTGCATTGCTTATCTGTTGTTGCCAGCCACTGATTTCCTGGCCAAAACTCACAGGCATCGCGTCCATCAGGTGAGTGCGCCCGGTTTTAATGACATCTGCCAGCTCGCGCGCGCGCTCGTTTAGCGTCTGCTCAAGGTGCTCAAGAGCCGGCAGCAGTGATTCATGAATTTCCAGGGCTGCACTCACATGGATTGCCGTTGGAATCACATCATTACTGCTTTGGCCCATATTCACGTGATCATTGGGATGTACTGCAGATTCACCATAGGTGGATGCCAGGTGGGCGATCACCTCATTCGCATTCATGTTACTGCTGGTGCCTGAACCGGTTTGAAACACATCAATCGGAAAATGACGGTCATGATCACCCGCGGCAACTTCCAAAGCGGCCTTTTGAATCGATGCCACGATGTCCTCGTCAAGAAACCCCAGCTCGCGGTTAGCTCCTGCAGCTGCCCATTTGATCAGGCCGAGAGCGCGAATAAACGCCCGTGGCACAGGCATGCCGCTGATCGGAAAATTCTCTATGGCACGTTGGGTCTGTGCGCCCCACAGTGCATCAGCGGGAACCTGTAATTCTCCCATGCTGTCTTTCTCGGTTCTAAACTGGGACTCGCTCATAGTCAAAACTCATTGAATGTGTAGTTAGGTTAAGAAAATCAGACGGCTGCGTGCCACCGCTCATCCTTGTTTATCGCCTTACAGCGTTTTTCAGATGAATGCGATATCATGCGCAATCTTATCATCTTTGACCAGTAATGGGCATGACACAAAAACCATTAAACACTCTTACGGCACTGGCGCCGATGGACGGTCGCTATGCTGCAACGGTCGACCCGTTGCGCGATTATTTTAGCGAGTATGGATTGATTCGCTACCGGGTACTCGTGGAAATAGAATGGCTGTTATTTTTATCCCGCAATGATGCCATCGCCGAATGTGTGCGCTTTGACGCTGATACCGTACAGCAGTTGTCCGGGCTCGCAGAGAACTTTTCGATGCAGGATGCGGCGCGCATCAAGACCATCGAAAAAACCACTAACCATGATGTAAAAGCGATTGAATATTTTTTGCGTGAGCGGTTACAGGAGTTGCAAACAGGTGATGGCAACAGCCGGTTTATCCACTTTGCCTGTACCTCCGAAGATATCAACAACCTGGCCTATGCCCTGGCCGTGCGAGATGCCCGCGACCGTGTAATCCTGCCGCTGTTACAGGACCTGTATAGCGTATTGGACAAACTGGCCGACACTCACCATGATCAGGCCATGCTGTCGCGCACACATGGCCAGACGGCAAGCCCAACAACCATGGGTAAAGAAATTCGCAATGTGGCGGCGCGTCTCGACCGTCAACTTCAACAGGTCGCTGCTGTTACCGTGCTGGGCAAGAAAAATGGCGCCGTGGGTAACTACAATGCCCATGCTGCTGCCTACCCTGATCTGGACTGGCCGGCGCTGGGTGCACAGTTTGTGCAACACCTGGGTCTGCAGCACAATCCGTATACCACGCAAATCGAACCTCATGACTGGATGGCTGAGTTATTCCACTCGCTGTCCCGCGTCAATACAGTGTTGCTGGACTGGAGTCGCGACGTCTGGGGCTACATATCCCTTGGTTACTTCAGCCAGATTGCGGTACCCGGCGAAGTGGGTTCTTCAACCATGCCGCACAAAATCAACCCGATCCAGTTTGAGAATGCCGAGGGTAACCTCGGGCTGGCGAATGCCCTGTTTGATTTTCTGGGCGCCAAACTTCCGGTATCACGCTGGCAGCGCGATCTGTCGGATTCGACAGTGCTGCGTAACATCGGTGTGGCAATGGGATGGAGCATGATCGCCTATACATCCATCTTGAAAGGGATGCAGCGCCTTGCTGTCAATGCGCCGGCCATGCAGCATGACCTGAACGCGGCCTGGGAAGTCCTGGCCGAACCGTTGCAAACGGTGATGAAGCGTCATGGCATTGAGGACGCCTACGAGCAACTCAAGGAATTTAGCCGCGGCCATGTGATCGACCAACGTGCAATCCATGAGTTTATCAATGGGCTCGATATACCGGCCGCAACCCGACAGGAACTGGCGGCCCTGACGCCAGGCAATTACACCGGTTACGCCAGTGTTCTGGCACGCCGCTTAGATAAGTAAACCAGTGGCAATCAGCATATGCCATGCCCAATGGCCGCGTGACCGCCATGCAATCCGCGCACTGCGGACTACGGTTTTTGTCGAGGAACAAAATGTCGCTCCTGAACTCGAGTGGGATGGTCTTGATGATGAGTGTGACCATGTGCTGATTTTTGATGCGGACGGCAGTGCGGTAGCGACCGGCAGGTTACAGGCAAACGGCAAAATCGGGCGCATGGCAGTGCTCAAATCGCATCGGCGGCAAGGCCTGGGTGGCGCCGTTTTGGCTGCGTTGTTGAAAATCGCTGCAAACCGTGGGCTGGATCAGGTCTATCTGCACGCGCAGACGCATGCGCTTGATTTCTATCTTGCAAAGGGATTTACCCCCTGTGGCGCTGCTTTTGAAGAAGCGGGAATCGCCCATCAGAAAATGAGGCTCATGCTTAAGCATCCGCAGTAAGGTTCAGGTGATTTTGTCTGTATTTTGCGACGCTTCTCTCATAACGCGGTGGCATTTCCGGCTAAACTATGGATTGATTTGTATACCGGCGATGTATTTGGCCTTCACGGACCAACTTACAGAAACCTCCACCGGGTGGTCAGCACATGCCATTTTCTGATACTGAAAAAGAGAGTACCGATACCACGCGCCGCGTGATGGCCCTGACCAGCGACGTACGCTCCGCGACCATTGACGTTGTGAAAGCCGCACAACGCTCACTATCTATTTTTTCGCATCAACTGGATCCGGCAGTTTATGATCGAATCGAGTTTCTGGATGCCGTAAAACACCTGATCCTGACCCATAAATTTACGCGCGTCAGAATCCTGCTCAAGTCTCCTGTCAAAGAAGTAAAGCATGGTCACCGCCTGGTTGAAATGGCGTGTCGATTTCGAACCTTCTTCGAAATCCGGCAACTCAGCGATGAATTTTCGCATCATCAGGATGCGTTTTTGATTGCCGATGAAACCGGCGTCGTTTACCAGATCAATGCCGACCGCTGGGAAGGCATTGCGGATTCGAATGCGCCGCGTATTGCAAAAAAATACCTGGATTTGTTTGAGCTTGCCTGGGCCAAAAGCCATCCGGAACCCGAGTTCTCCGGCATCTACGTTTAAAAACCACGTACCAGCATCATCTTCGATTCGTCCGGATCGGACCTCTGTTGCATGTTGACCCACCACATGTCGGAATAACGTCAACACCTTCTGTTTGATCGTCAATCAACACGATCAGGCGGTCGTTTTCAGGCTGATGATCAGCGCTCAGCCAGATTCGAAACGTCCCGCTACCCAGATCAATGGCCGTAATCGTCTCAATCCCGACATCGACACCGACCAGCGACGGTCCCGCCACCTGCCCGGGTGGCGATACTGCCGACGTGCCAACACGCACACGATGGCCGCTGGCTAGCGGTTCGCCATCGTTCCGGATAATAAGGTCAACCTCATAGGCCTCATGACGGTACCCAAACCCATCGCGATAGGCAGCGACGACTGTATAATTATTTTGCGAGAGCGCCGGTCCGCGCACATGAAAACCGCGGTCGGCAATCCCTGTATCGGGTAAGCGTGAATTCCAGACACTGAACCGATTGCCCGGTTCCAGCGCTGTTGCGCTTGCGCTGGCTGAGTCGATGCCTGCATTCAGACTACCACCGAGCACATAATTGCCAATGAAATCTGCACCAGCGGTGGTTTCAATGTCCCCGGCAAACACACCGTGTCCATTGGCGACCAGGTTAAAGCCGCCATCGCTCGCACCGGGGGTGATACCTGCATCGAGGTTTACCACATTGCGGTTTTTCACGACCACGTTGTCGATCGGTATCAGACGACTGCCGCGGTCTACCGCGTACAACACATTACTCGCCGTTTGTGCGACAAAATTGTACGCCAGAGTCGAGCCGGTTACCCTGACCGTCGCATCACGGCTAAGCGCAGCGAAGGGTGCCTGCGCAGCGCCGTTGCCAGTGATCAGCGTGTTGAGCAGCTGTGCATCACCACCGTTTTGCGCCAGCACCGCCCCGCGGTCAAAGGCGTAATTACCGGTAATAATGGAATCTCTGACCAGCACCTGGGGCGATTGCCCGGTCGCAAAAATGGCGCCACCTCTTCCGACCGCAACATTGGCCGCGATGTGGCTTTGATGGATCACGACTTCCCCACCTTCTAACAACAGTGCCGCGCCATTGCCGGAAACATATTGATTGACGATATGCACCTGGCCAAGAAACACATTTGAATTAATCGCGCTAAGAGCACCCGCGCTGTCCTCGAAACGCAGATGATGCAATGTGCAGGACTGACAACCCTGCAACTGCACTATGCGCCGGGAATCAGCCTTGAGTGTGGTCTGCGGCACTTCACCGGAATGCAGCGCCACCACGCCATCATTGACGGTCACCGAACCGATAATCACGTGCTCGGACTCGGTAGGGCCAATCGATAAATTGCCTGAGTAAGGAATACCGGCTGCCTCTATCAGGCCGATCACCCGTTGGCCAGGTACAGCTACAGTGTTTATACGGCGGGTCAACCCGTCGAGCGTCGCCAGCGCTGTCTCAGGAGTCGTTCCGGTGGCGCCGTCGTCCCCGTCCTCACGCACAAACAGGACTTGATCGGTGGCATCAAAATTGACAAGCATTTCCAGACTGTCCGCAAAGCCATCACCGTCCGAGTCACTGTCCTGCGGATCAAAACCACTGAGCATTTCCTGATAGTCACTGAGTCCGTCACCATCGGTATCGGGATCGAGTACAATCAGCACAAGCTCCAGCAGCGCGGTTGCACTGCTGCCATCGACTGCGGTCACGGTAACCGGCAGCCCGCCCGCCACCGCATCGACCGGTTGCGGAATACCGCTCAGCTGCCCGTCAACAGACAGGCCAAGACTTGCGGGTAGCTGGGTCGCGGTAAACGTCAAAGCGTCGCCATCAATATCACTAAACGCTGCAGCTATATTTACCGCAACCGGTAAGCCGGTGACCAATGTCGGAATTATTGGCACGGCCACCACTTGTGGAGCATCATTGACGCTTGCCACGGTGACGCTGATGTCCTGTGACCAGGTGGCATCGGCGGATTGACCGTCATCAGCTAAAACGCGTAAGACGAGTTCACCATGTGCATCGGGTATGGACACAAGGGTCAGTTGTCCAGTCGCACTGTCGATAAAAAAGTCCGCCGGAGCTGGCGCGGACGACACCATCGACGCGCTGTAGGTCACCGTCTGTTCCTGCTCAGCCGACGGTACCGGCGCGGCCATCACC
>JABDLQ010000330.1 GCA_013002925.1 Gammaproteobacteria bacterium
CTTCAGCGGTGAGCGTATTTTCGAACCCGTTGCACCGTTCTCCGGTGGAGAGAAGGCCCGGCTGGTGTTGGCGTTGATGATTCGCCAGGGGCCGAATTTATTGCTGCTGGATGAGCCGACCAATCATCTCGATCTGGAGATGCGCCAGGCGCTGAGCATTGCATTGATCGGGTACACGGGCGCCCTGGTGGTTATCTCCCACGACCGCCATTTGTTGCGCAGCGTCTGTGATGAATTATTGATCGTGCACGACGGCGCTGTTGATCGCTTTACACACAGTCTGGACGACTATCCGAAATGGCTCAGCGAGCGCGAACAGCGCATTAATGAAGCTACGCAAAAATGGCAGGTCCAGGCGGACAAACAACCCACCAAAAAAGAGCTGCGCCAGGAACAGGCGCAACGCCGTCGACGCCTAAAGCCCTTGTCCGACAGGGTGAAAAGTGTTGAACGAAAACTCGCCCGCAGTCACGCGAAGTTGAGCGATCTCGATTCGCAACTGGCAGACGAGGCTATCTATACAGACGCAGGCCGCAAAGATGAGCTAAAACAGCTGATCAAAGATCAGGCCGCTGTCAAATCCGGGATTGAGCAGCTGGAGCTGGAGTGGCTGGAAGCAAGTGAGCAGCTTGACCAGGCACAATAGTGCCGTCGGCAGGGCGAAGCGCAAACGCTCTGTTGCAAAAACACGGCGTTTATTTCGATTGAATTCGATGTCTTTGACAGGTTTTGTGACCGGTCGATGGCTTACCTGGAGAAGGGGGCTTATACTTACTGCAGGGTGTAAAGAATCAGTCACATGATGGAACAAACCCAGCACAATTTTGCGGTCTTGTTTGCCGATGTTGCCGGCAGCACATCGATGTACGAAAAATTTGGTGATGTGCGAGCCAGCAAGCTGATTAGCGATGTTCTGGAAATAATGTTTGAAATCATTGCCCGGCATAAGGGTGTGGTCATAAAGACTATTGGCGACGAGGTAATGTGTCGATTTCCCCGGGCAGATAACGCAGTTGAATCCGCGTGTGAAATTCATGAGGCGCTGGATGCCCATCCTCCCTGCCCGGATGTCCAGCTTGCCGTGCGCATCGGGTTGCATTGGGGGTCAGCCCTGTTGCAGGAGGATGGTGACCTGTTGGGCGATGCCGTCAATGTCGCTGCACGTATGACAGGCATAGCGCAGGAGCGCCAGATTATTACGACCGAGGAGGCAGTTTCCCAGTTAACTCCTGCGCTCAGGGAGAAATGCCGTGAATTTGATCGGGCGGCTGTAAAAGGCAAATCAGAGGAAGTCATCATCTACGAAATGGTCTGGGAGCCAACGGACGTTACGCGCATGGGTTCTACGCCCAGCGCCGCAGCACATGCGCCAAATATCACACCATTGACCATTCGCTATCACGACGTTCAGGAAACGTTTACGGCAGAGTCTCCACCGTTGCTGATCGGGCGGGGACCGCTGTGTAACCTGGTGGTGCAGTCGCCCCTGGCTTCACGTAATCACGCCATTATCAGATACAGCCGCGGCAAATTCATCTACATGGATCAAAGCACCAATGGCACTTATGTGCACACCGAACACGGCAAACGGTTTTATCTGCGCCGGGAGATCTTGCCGCTTTCCGGAAACGGTATCATCTGTCTTGGGGAGCCCATTGAAGAGGGCGACAAAAACCTTCTGTATTATAGCGCGTAGTCTGATCAAATTGCTTTGATCCCGGTGTGAATTTGTCAGCTCCCATCACCTTGACAGCCTGTGGGCGTCGGCGTAGCTTCAATTAGTGGTAGCAGCGTTTTTTTATCATTTACATCGCTTGTTATCTGCTGAATATTTTCGATATTTAGCATGCGTCAGACAAGGGCACCGTGATGGAACATGCCAGCAATGTTGTTGATGTTGTGTCTGCAATTGTGCTTTTGTTGCTGGTGGCGGCCGTCGTGCTAGCCGTGACCAAACGGATCCGGTTTCCATTTAGCGTGTTACTGGTGATGGTGGGAATGGGCATGGCGGCGCTCGTGGAGCGCTTTGACGCACTGCTGGCACCCTTACAACATATTCAGTTATCGCCGGCGCTAATTCTTTATGTATTTCTGCCGGCGCTGATCTTTGAATCCGCCTACAACCTGGACAGCAAACAGCTGCGCCAGAACCTCCGCGCCGTGCTGACCCTGGCAATTCCTGGCTTATTGCTGTCGACCGCTATTATTGGCACGCTGCTGCACTTTGCCACCACTATCCCGTTTAGCGCCGCCTTGTTGCTGGGTGCTATTTTAAGCGCCACCGATCCGGTCGCGGTAATCGCCCTGTTCAAGCGATTGGGAGCACCGCAACAACTCACGGTGTTAGTCGAAGGCGAGAGCCTGTTTAATGATGCCGCATCGATTGTACTGTCCGGCATACTGGTCGGCATTGTTCTTGCAGGTGGCATTACCGGCGGTGCCGTGTTTCACGGAGTGTTGAAATTCATGCTGGTGTTTTTCGGTGGCTTGTTGGTCGGTTGGTTGTTAGCACTGTTGACCGGTTGGCTTCTGGGCCTGGTGGAGTCGGATCCTGCTATTGAGATTACCCTGACGACCATCCTCGCCTATGCATCATTTATCATCGCCGAGCACGCCTTTCAGGTTAGCGGAGTGATGGCCACTGTTGCCGCCGGTCTTACCCTGGGTGGTTGGGGTCGCACCAAGTTGTCATCCACGATACGTACTTATGTGGAGCATTTTTGGGAATACATCGCTTTTGTTGCCACAGCGTTGATCTTCTTGATGGTTGGTCTGCGGGTCGACCCTCTTGAAGTCTTCAGCCATGCAGATGTGCTGGTATGGGTCATCATCGCGATGCTGGTTTCACGTGCGGTAGTAATTTTCACCCTGATTCCCGTGGTGGACAGATTTACGCAATCAATCAATCACACCAGTCTGGGTTACCAAACGGTCATGTATTGGGGTGGCCTGCGCGGCGCGATTGCGATGGCAATCGCGCTGAGTCTCCCGGCTTTTGAGCAAGCCGGGTTATTCGTGACCCTGGTAATGGGGGCCGTGCTGTTTACCCTGCTGGTACAAGGCCTGACAATGGAAAGCCTGGTTCACTGGCTCGGTCTTGATCGCATGC
>JABDLQ010000350.1 GCA_013002925.1 Gammaproteobacteria bacterium
GGCAGCAATGTAGACACAGGCACGGCTGCGTCGGCACTCAGTAATTTACTCGGCAGCGGTAGCAGCATCAATCTGGGCGACGTCGTAGGCCAGCTCCAGAACCAGGGTGGTAGTCTGGCGACCATGGCGAAATCATGGTTGGGCGACGGCGAAAACATGCCGATGTCCCCATCGCAGGTCTCCGAGGTTCTGGGCAGCGAGCAGGTGCAGGATTTTGCTCAAAAGCTGGGTGTAGACCAGAATGAAGCGGCGGCCGGGCTATCCGACATGCTGCCCAAACTGATCGACAAAACCAGCAGTGGCGGTAACCTGCTTGAGTCCCTGGGTGGTCTCGGTGGGCTTGCCGGTATGGCGTCAAAATTCATGAAATAACGGCTCCTTAAGAGGGCACGCGATAAACGGGGCCATGGGCCCCGTTTTTTTTGCGTAAATGACGGTTTCGGATCCCGATACAGCCCGAAATCCCATGACAAAATCATCGCACGCTGATAGCGTTAAGGCATGATGCCAACCACTTATTTCAAGCAGGCAGAAGGGCTGTGGTTCCATGGCGCCGCCATTTCTTATGCGCTGGGTGCGTATGCGGCTGGTTTGTGGGGAATCCTCTTTGCCTCCTCGTTAGTCGGCAAAATTCTGGCAACGCTGGCGCTGGCCCATGGCATGGTCATTGCCGCGTATCTCGTGCATGAATGTGGCCACAATACTATTTTCCGTAAAATAGAGCACAACGCGCGATTAGGTCGCTTTATGAGCTGGATCTGCGGTGCCAGTTACGGCACGTTTGAGGACATTCGCTATAAACATTTTCGCCATCATGCGGATAATGATGATGTTGTGTGGTTCGATTACGAAAAATTTTTTCGTGAGCATCCCCGGACGCTGGCAGTGACGCGGGTACTGGAGTTTTTCTATATACCGGCACACTGCCTGTTAATGCACTTAATCATGGTGTTCACCTCTTTTGTTATTCCAAAGCGCCGTGACCAACGATGGCGCAATCTGACGGTGATTTTCATACGCGGCGGGCTGTTTTTAGCAATGCTTGTGTTCGCGCCTCTCGCCGCGTTGTTGTACGTGATTGCGTACCTGATCCTCGTACACGTGTTGCGCTTTATGGATAGCCTGCAGCATGACTATGAATATCACACGACATTGTTCAGTGGCGAGCGCTCGGAGCATCGCGGAGACAAGGAGTGGGAGCAACGGCACACATTCAGCGTACCCCTGTCTGTGCGCATGCCGGCGCTCAATTGGCTTACTTTGAACTTCGGGTATCATAACGCTCACCATGCAAACCCCAATGCGCCCTGGTATCGATTACCTCAAATCCACAAAGAGTTGTACGCGGATGATCCCGGAATGGTCATCCCGCTCGGTGTACAACTAAAAATCTGTCATCGCGGCCGCGTCGAGCGCATTTTAAAGTGGGATGATGAATCGAGTGCGGTACCGACTCCGCGAGGCGCAGAGTTTTTGCAGGCCGCCCGCGCCGGTAAAGTAACCGGTGGTAATGCGGCGTCGTTTCTGACCTCCTTTTAGCATCGAAATAGCGGCAACGTGGCGGAGGCTCCCAAAACCTGGCTGCCCACACTCGCTGCGGAACGACGGAGTATCCTGCAGATCAGCGGCCCGCTCATCGGTGCTTACCTGGCGGAAATGGGCATGATTATCACCGACATGATCATTGTTGGCCGCCTTGGCAGTGTCGAGCTGGCTGCGGTAGGTTTGGGCGGCGACTGGTTTTACGTGTTGTTGCTGATCGGCATCGGCGTACTGTCCATCGTTGGCGTATTGATTGCGCAGGCACGTGGTGCCGGTGAAGATAGCCGGGTTTCCGGCTATGTGCGGCAAGGACTCGTCGTGGCGACGTTGCTGACGGTTCCGATTGCCATTCTCTCCTGGTATTTATCGCCTTTGCTGGGCCTCACCGGGCAAGACCCGGAGGTGTTGCAACGCATTGACGACTATATGCATCCGCTGACGTTCGCGGTGTGGCCGGCCCTGGTTTACGTGGTATTTCGCAATTACCTGACTGCCTATGAAAACACATCAATATTTCTGGTGCTGACCCTGGTTGCCCTGGGTGTAAATGCAGTACTGAATATTGTGCTCGTGCACGGCAAACTCGGACTACCGGCACTGGGAGTTGCAGGTGCCGGAATCGGTACCACAATTATTCACTGGCTGCTGCTCGGGGCCCTGATGTGGTATCTGCACAAAGAACAGCGGTTGCGCTTCAGGGCATTGCTGGGCGAACGCGCATCATCTGATCGAGGCGCACTGGCTGAAATCGTACGGCTCGGGTTGCCGATTTCTGCCACCTACCTGATGAACGGCGGCCTGTTTACGGTCGCGGCAGTCATGATGGGCGCATTGGGGGCTGCTTATCTGGCCGCTCAACAGCTGGTGTACGCGTTGCTATATTGTGCGATCAGTATCAGCATCGGGATTGGTGACGCAGCCAAAGTGCGGGTGGCCTATGCGCTGGGCAAGCACAGCCCTTTGGCAATGCGGCAGGCCGCCGGCCAATGTTTATTGTTTGGCGGCATTGTATGCCTGGTGTTTTCTTTGGGCCTGTGGTTGCTTCCAGACTATCTCTTCCGGGTGTTTTTGAACTTCGAAGACAGCGCAAACGCAGCGACGATCACTGTTGCGCTAACTCTGACGGTCTTCGCAGGTTGCTTTCAGATAATCGATGGAATTCACGTGATAATCGGAAATGCCCTGCGCGGATTGCGAGACACGCGCACGCCGATGTGGGCCGCATTAGTGGGTTACTGGGTATGTGGTGTCTGTCTGGGGTGGGTGTTGTGTTTCCCGGTGGGGTTGGGTGCTGCCGGTATCTGGTGGGGCATGCTGGTGGGTGTCGGTATAGCGTGCCTGTGGATGCTCGCAAAATTTTATTTTCAGACGGCGCAGTTACTATCGGCGCAAGCAACCACGAGTATCAGGTGACTCCTATCGATTGATTGGCAGTCCGACAGTGGCACCAGCGTACGGCGGGTTGTGGCTGCAAGACAGCGCCAGAATCGGGGCAGGACGATTCGCTGACCTGCCTGACAGCCGGTTGAATAAAAAAAGGTCTGGTTTTTTCAAACCAGACCAGATAGTCGCAGCGCGGTAATTTTTATTTTTCTGCGCGTGCGATGGTTATTGCCCCCGCCTTTTAGTCATTGCCAGGCTTGCCAGTGCGACGATCATGAACGGCAAGCTTGCCGGTATGGGCACAGGCTGGGCATTCAGATTAAAATCGCCCGTCATGCGGCTGCCGTCCTGGCGGTACGCATAAAACCAGCCAGATCCACCAAATTCGACATTCTTGCCATTCGCCCCGATGCCCCACTGAAACGGTGCACCGCGGCCCTCCAGTGTCAGGTCAATCTCTGCTGCTTCACCATCACCGATCAGGTGGCCCGTCCAGGAAGCAAAATAGAACCAGGTGGTGGTATCAACCGGACCGCCGTTTTCAAGATAGGCATGACTTTGCAGCTCTTTTTTCGGCCCCATACTGCCGGCAGTTTCAGTTAAGCCGGAAAAGGTCAGTATTACATCGAACATCAGATCGGTATTGCTGAGGCTATAGGCAGAAGCTGTCAGCATTCCGGTGCCGTCGGAAAAAATTTCGAAGCGGGAGCCGGTTTCAAACACCATGTCAGACGCAAAAGCAGGCAGGTATAAAGCGTGCTGGTGCCCACCGCCATGATACGTTGGATCAGAAACAGCCGCCGACACTTCATAACTATTGAGGACCGAGCTGGCGTTTGCGGAAATGCTGAAACACAAACCCAGTATTAACGCGCAGAAGCCTTTGGGATTTTTTATAGTTTGCATAACTTAATATCCTGCATGATTATTGTTCGGATTAATGGTGACAATGCTGCAAGATTCGGGCCAAATCTGCAGGCATCTGATTTCGTGCGAAAAAAGATTCGGCGCGGTATTATGCAAATAGTGGGACTGTAACCGGAATCGACACATTTGCCAGGATTCGTGTGGTTTAAGTAAAACGCCCCTGACGTAACATGTGTCTTATGGAAACCATCATGACTGGAAGTATTCATCCAAGGCCTGAAAATCTGGCGGCGCTCGCCGACACGGTTGACGCATGCCAGGCGATCGTCATGATTAATTTATTGAAATTCAGGGTGCATGCGGACTATCCGGATGGCACCCGGTGTTCAGGCCGGGAGGCCTATGCAACGTACGCTCAGCAGGCCTATAAAAAAGTGCGCGAAGCCGGTGGCGAAGTGCTGTACAGCGGCACTGTGCACGGCGCGGTGATTGCGCCGCCTGATGAAGACTGGGATGCCGTAATTCTGGTCCGGTATCCAACGCTGGAGGCGTTTCGCACCATGATCGACAACGCCGACTATCAGCGCATTGCCCGGCATCGCACGGCGGCACTGGCAGACTCACGGCTGCTGCTGAGTCAGGTAACAGACGAATGAATCGCTGATGGGACGTTGGCGTCCCCCACAGCCGCCGTCGTCGGCATACATTACTCCGGCCGGCTTTACGGCGCTTGAAAATGAACTCAAACAAACCTGGAAGCGGCGACATGAAGTGGTTACTGCGCTATCAGCGGCGGCCGCCGAGGGTGATCGATCGGAAAACGCAGAATACATCTATCGCAAAAAAGAACTGGGCGGGCTGGACCGACGCATTCGCTATTTGCAAAAACGCATACCCTCCCTGACGGTCGTAGGACAAACCGGTGATCCTGATAAAATATTTTTCGGCGCCTGGGTGGATCTTGAAGCTGAAGACAGGAAACTGGTCACCTATCGCATCGTTGGTGCCGATGAAACCGATGCAAAAAGAGGTTTCATAAGTCTCGACTCTCCTTTATCGAAGGAACTGCTGGGTAAACAGGTCGATGATGAGATACGCCTGACACTCGGTGATGCGCACCATGTTTACCGGGTGGTCGCCATCCGGTACCTGCCCACGGAATTGTAATGATGATGATGGATACGTGTTCCCCCGGGCCTTGATCCGTTATACTCACTATTCTTCTTTTACACGATGCGGCTGTGGCCGCTGCCCTGATGAACGATACCTCTGAACATTCTGAACGGCCGGCCGAACCCCTGGATTTTATACGTCAGATCATCGCCAGTGACATCGCCAGCAACAAACATGGTGGCAAGGTCGTTACGCGCTTTCCGCCGGAACCCAACGGCTATTTACACGTGGGTCACGCCAAGTCCATCTGCCTGAATTTTGGTGTAGCTGCCGAGACTGGTGGCCAAACCTATTTGCGTTTTGACGATACGAATCCCACGCGGGAGAGCGAGGAGTATGTGCGTGCGATCATGACCGACGTGCGCTGGCTGGGCTTTGACTGGGAGCAGCGACTTACTCACGCGTCGGACTATTTCGAACAACTCTATGACGCGGCTGTTACGCTGATCAAAAAAGGCCGGGCGTATGTGGATTCATTAAACGCGGATGAAATTCGCGCATACCGTGGTTCATTGACCGAGTCAGGAAAAGACAGTCCGTACCGGGAGCGGACAGCCGAGGAAAATCTTGCGTTGTTTGCCGATATGCGTGCCGGTAAGTACAAAGACGGCGAACTGGTGCTGCGTGCCAAAATTGACATGGCATCGCCGAACATGAACATGCGCGATCCGACGTTGTACCGCATACGTCATGTTGCCCATCAGCGTACCGGAGACGATTGGTGCCTGTACCCGATGTATGATTTTGCGCATGGTCTGTCAGATGCATTTGAAGGCATCACGCATTCCTTATGCACACTGGAATTTGAGGATCATCGCCCGCTATATGACTGGTTGCTCGAGCAGGTCGATACTGACGACCGCCCGCAGCAGATCGAATTTTCGCGTCTCAACCTGGCCTACACGATCACGAGTAAGCGCAAGTTAAAACAACTCGTTGACGATGGCGTGGTCAACGGCTGGGACGATCCGCGCATGCCGACAATCGCTGCGATGCGTCGCCGTGGATATCCGCCCGCTGCCCTCAGGGAGTTCTGTCGACGTATTGGCATTACCAAAAAGGACAATCTCATCGAGATGGGTGTGCTGGAATCGAGTGTGCGTGACTTGCTCAATGAGCAGGCGCCGCGCAGGATGGTTGTGCTCGATCCTTTGAAAGTCGTCATCACCAACTACCCGGATGATGAAAGCGAGGACATGGAGGCTTCCAATCACCCTCAGAATGAATCAATGGGCGCCCGCACGCTGCCCTTCGGTCGCACCCTCTACATCGAGCGCGACGATTTTATGGAAGACGCGCCACGAAAGTTTTTTCGGCTCAAACCCGGTGGTGCAGTGCGTTTGCGCTATGCCTATGTCATTGACTGTGTAGACGTCATCAAGGATGCGGCAGGAAACGTAACGGAACTGCATTGTACCTATGACAAGGACACCCGCAGCGGTTCGGGCACATCGCAACGCAAAGTAAAAGGTACTATTCACTGGGTCAGTGCGGCGCATGCCATTGCCGCAACGGTCAATCTTTATGATCGCCTGTTTACCGAGGCGGAGCCTGCGCGCAGTGAGGATCTGTCAACCGTGCTGAATCCGGATTCACTGCGGGTGGTTTGTGCAGTTACTGAACCATCCCTGCAGGCAGCAGAAGTCGGCGCCCCTTACCAGTTTGAGCGCCTGGGCTATTTTACTGCAGATCAGGACAGTACCGCGGAACGACCGGTATTCAACCGGATAGTCACATTGCGTGATAGCTGGGCGAAAATCGAAAAAATGGCAGTGGAAAAAGTCAACGCCTGATTCTTCCTTAGTCGAGCGGTTTGTGCATGAATTCCGCGTCATTGGGACACAGCCTGGCAAACTGTTGCGTAGAGCGAATCGCGGTGGGTGCATTTGCGCGTGCCACAGCGCGGTAGCCGGCTTTGCTGAAATACCCCCGGGCATCGGTTGTCAGTAAATATAATGCAGTGATGCCGGAGTTTCGCGCATGCCTTTCCATGGCCTGCAACAGGCGCGATCCGTGTTGGTGCTGGCGTAAAGATTCGGCGACCACCAAAGAACGTAATAAACCGCTGTCACCAAAGTGTTCAAGTCCCACCGCACCCACCAGGTCTGCACCCTCCCATAGCCCCAGAAAAGACGCTTTTCCCAGGCTTTCAAGATCATCGAACGGCAGACCAGCCGACTGCAGTAAGGCGGTCAGTGCTGCACGTGGCGGATTTGGCCGGATGGCAAGTGAGGTGGACATACCGCATTGTACCTGTGTTCGGCGGATGCATACGAGACCACTCCAAACGCGATATAATGTAAAGATAATTCACTGTTCAGAGAGTGCTTATGTTTCCTGTCGAATCTGTTTGCTGGCGTATTGCCGTGGTTTGCAGTGCGTTATTTCTGTGGTCATGTGGCGGCCCTGAGCCTGATAACAACATTGTTGCACCAACCGTCGATAAAAAAGCGACGACGCAGAAAATTGCGGCGGCGACAAAAATCGACGCGCAGGTCCTGAGTGCACCGGCTGCCGGGTCGTGGCCAACGCACGGTTTGAGCTACAAAGAACAACGTCACAGTCCGCTCGATAGCATCAACAGCGACAACGTTGCGCAACTGGGTCTTGCCTGGTATTACGATCTTGATACCAACCGGGGAATCGAAGCGACGCCCCTGATTATCGACGGGGTCCTGTACACCACGGCCAGTTGGTCAAAAGTGTATGCCCTCGATGCCAGGAGCGGTGCGCTACTGTGGTCCTATGACCCGCAAGTACCGAAAATAAAAGGTGCACATGCCTGTTGTGACGTCGTGAATCGTGGGGTCGCAGTGTGGGGTGACAGTGTCTTCGTAGGAACACTGGATGGACGATTGATTGCTCTCGATCGCAGCAACGGTCAGCCGCGCTGGAGCGTCGCCACGTTTGATCCCGAGCTGACTTATACGATTACCGGCGCCCCGCGGGTGGTCAAGGGCAACGTCATCATCGGTAACGGCGGGGCTGAATATGGCGTGCGCGGTTATGTGTCTGCCTATGATGCTGTAACCGGCGAATTGGCCTGGCGATTTTACACGGTGCCGGGCAATCCGGCTGAGGGCTTTGAAAGTGAAGCCATGCGCGCTGCAGCTGCGACCTGGACCGGCGAGTGGTGGCAGCTGGGCGGGGGAGGTACTGTCTGGGATTCGATGGCCTACGACCCGCAACTCGATCTTCTTTATATCGGGGTTGGCAATGGCTCACCGTGGAATCACAAAATACGTTCGCCACAAGGCGGTGATAACCTGTACCTGTCATCGATTGTCGCGCTGAATCCTGATACCGGCGACTATGTCTGGCACTACCAGACGACTCCGGGTGATTCGTGGGACTACACGGCCACCCAGCACATGATCCTGGCTGATCTGGACATCAACGGTGAGTTGCGCCAGGTCATTATGCAGGCACCCAAAAACGGGTTCTTCTATGTGCTCGATCGGGCCACCGGCGAATTCCTGTCGGCGCAAAACTATGTGCCCGTCAATTGGGCCGAAGGAATCGACCCGGAAACCGGGCGACCATTGGAAACTCCCGGTGCCCGTTTTGAAAAGATGCCCCATCAGCAGATGCCTGCCCCCTATGGTGGGCACAACTGGCATCCGATGGCGTTTAACCCCGCCACAGGGCTTGTGTACATACCCGCGATGGATATTCCATTTGTCTATGCCAATGATCCGGATTTTCGCTATCGCAAGGGCACCTGGAACACCGGCATTGATACAGTTATTGGTAGCTTGCCCGATGATCGCGCAATTCGTGAAGCCATCAAACCGCTGGCCAAAGGTGCACTGATTGCCTGGGACCCTGTGACGCAACAAGAGGTGTGGCGATTTGATCATATCGGCGCCTGGAATGGCGGAGTGCTGAGCACTGCCGGCAACCTGGTGTTTCAGGGTAATGCCGCGGCGCAGTTTGCGGCCTACGATGCCCAAAGTGGTGCGCCGTTGTGGAGTGCTGATGCTCAAACCGGCATTGTCGCGGCACCTGTGACCTATGCGCTTGACGGTGAGCAATATGTTGCCGTGATGGCCGGGTGGGGCGGTTCGTTCGCGTTGGTCCACGGTCACTTCGTAAAACCCGAGACGACCGCCAATCATAACCGGGTGCTGGTGTACAAGCTGGGCGGCACGGCTGAGCTTCCGGCAACACGCTGGCAGGCTAAAGTCATGCCGCAACCGCCGCCACTGAAGATAGCGACCGAGGAAATCCAGCAAGGTAAGAAGCTGTATCACAGCACCTGCCAGTTCTGTCACGGCGATGGGGCAGTTGCTGGGGGGTTGATTCCCGATCTGCGTTATTCACCGATGCTGGCGTCGGAAGTTGCGTGGCATTCTGTTGTATTTGATGGCAGTTTGGCGGCCCGGGGCATGAGCAGCTTCGCGCATCTGTTTGATGAAACGGAAATTGAATTGATGCGGCGCTATGT
>JABDLQ010000353.1 GCA_013002925.1 Gammaproteobacteria bacterium
GATTGGCGTGACGTTGGCGATGGTTTTGTCGACATCGGCTACCCGATTGCTGAAATACAGACAGATGGCGTGTTTACCCTGACGAAACCGGCCAACAGTGGCGGGCTGGTGACAGTTGGCAGTACGGCAGAGCAGCTACTTTATGAAATCGGTGATCCGCAGCGCTACCTGCTGCCTGATGTGGCCTGCGACTTTACCCAGGTGAAAATCAGACAGATCGATCCTGAACGGGTACAGGTCAGCGGTGCAATGGGTACGCCGCCACCCGACCAGTACAAAGTCAGCGCCACTTACATTGATGGGTACAAAGCCGCAATGAGTGTACAGTTCATCGGTTTTGATGCCGTGGAAAAAGCCCGCCTGCATGCACGCATGGGATTGCAGCGCGCTGATAATTTGCTGATAGAGGCGGGTCTGGAACCTTTTAGTGAAACCAATGTGGACGTGGTGGGTGCGAACGGCCAGTTCGGCGACCGGGACCCCCAACAGATACGTGAGGTGGATCTTAAAATCGCCGTCAAACATGCCAGCAAAAAAGGCGCGGATGCCTTCATTCAGGCTTTGAGCGGGTTGGGCCTGGCCGCACCGCCGGGGCTGGCGGTGTTCCAGTCCGGGCGACCAAAACCATCGCCGGTGGTCCGTTTGTTTTCATTTTTACTGCCAAGAAATGAAATTGAAATGCAGATCGAGAATGGTGACGCCGTACGAACACTCAAGGATCAGGTTTTTGAGCGTGAAAAATACGTTCGCAAAGTCAATATCGTGCTGCCCGCAGCTGTTGATACAGGACAAGAAATGGTCTCAGTGCCATTGGTTAAGCTGGCATGGGGCAGGAGCGGTGACAAAGGTGATAACGCCAATATTGGTATCATTGCCCGCCGCGCGGAATATGCACCGTGGCTGTGGAAGGCACTCGATGAAAAAACGATCAGGGAAATCTTCAGCCATTTTGGCGTGACCCGCGTCGAGCGGTTTTTTCTTCCTGGCACCAATGCCATAAACTATGTGTTGCTCAGGGTACTTGGCGGCGGCGGAGTCGCAAGTATCCGGCTGGATCCGCAGGGAAAAGCGTATGCGCAAATCCTGTTGCATCATAAAATACCCATACCTGTCAAAATGGCGGAGAAAATTTCATGAGTGTGTTTACCTCACGCGTTGATACTCGTTCGCCCGAATTCAAACAAAACCGCGATGACATGCTGGCGCTTGTCGAACAACTGAGGGCGCTCGAGCAACGTGCTACAGATGCCTCGGCAAAGCGTGAAGCCCGGTTCCGTGAGCGTGGACAATTGTTACCCAGAGAGCGACTCAATCGTTTGCTCGATCCGGGTATGCCGTTTCTCGAGTTGTACAACATGGCGAATTATCTGTTTGAGGATACGGATCCGAAAACCAGTGTGCCGGGCGCCAGCGCGATTGCCGGAATTGGTTTTGTCAGTGGTGTCCGCTGCATGGTGTGGGTGGATGACAGCGGCATTCGGGCCGGAGCGGCAACCAGTGGCACGCTGCCAAAAGTCCTCGGCGTGCTGAATATGGTCATCAGGCATAAATTGCCGCTGGTACACCTGGTGGAAAGTGCTGGTGCGAATCTGATGGGCTACCAGGTTGAGTTGTGGTCCCAGTTTGGTGGCGTGTTTTATCGACTGGCCCAATTGAGTGCAGCCGGGCTGCCCAACATCGTGGTGCTCCATGGGCCGTCGACGGCAGGTGGCGCGTACATGCCGGGAATGAGCGATTATGTGATTGGTGTTAAAGGCAATGGTATGGCGGCACTCGGCGGCGCTGCGCTGGTACGCGCTGCTACCGGGGAAGTCGCCGATGAACAGCAACTCGGGGGCAGCGAAATGCACGCCGCCGTGAGCGGAGTCATCGAATATCTGGCAGAAAATGACGATCACGGCGTACAGCAGGCGCGCAAAGTGGTTGATGCTCTTGGCTGGAACGACGGGTGTCCATCATTGCCGCAACGTGATTTCGCTGAACCTGTCTACTCCACGGATGAAATCGCCGGAGTCGTGCCCACCGATATCAAAAAAGCCTACGATGCGCGTGAAGTGCTGGCACGGTTGGTGGATGGCTCCGATTTCGAAGAGTTTAAATCGCGATATGGCGTTTCTACTGTATGCGCGACGGCGAGCATATACGGACAGACGTGTGGATTGATTTGCAACAACGGCCCGATTGACCCCAACGGCGCTGCCAAGGCCGGGCAGTTTATTCAGCTGTGTGATCAGGCCAACCGCCCGCTGATTTTTTTGAGCAATACGACCGGTTACATGGTGGGAACCGAGTACGAGCAGGCGGGGATGATCAAACACGGTTCGAAAATGATACAGGCTGTGTCCAATGCGCGTGTACCGCGGCTCACTTTGTATATCGGCGCCAGCTTCGGCGCCGGTAATTACGGCATGTGTGGTTACTCCTACGAACCGGATTTCGTTTTTGCCTGGCCCAATGCAACGACCGGCGTGATGGGCGGTGAACAAGCGGCTACCACCATGTCGCAGGTTATGCGCCTGTCGGCAAAGCGTCGTGGTCAGGAAGTAGACGAAGATGCGATGCGCGCCCAGGAAGAGCGGTTGACCGCACATTTTGATGGCCAGTCCGGGGCGTTTTACACCAGTGGCCGTGCGCTTGATCACGGGGTGATTGATCCGCGTGACAGTCGCAAAGTGCTGGGTTTTGCTCTGGAAGTGTGTTGGGAAGCACGGCACCGCAAAACCCACCCGAACGTATTCGGGGTATCGCGGTTCTGATTTGTGATTGGCATCATCGTGCCGCGTGGTGCTGGTACAAACCCGGCCTGCTGGTTTTACGGACGGGCGATCGCTCAATGAGCACCACCGTCAACACAGGAAAATGAATGACTGAGCTGAATCGACTGTTAATTGCCAATCGTGGCGAGATTGCCTGCCGGATCATACGCAGTGCCCGCGACATGGGTCTGCATACGATTGCTGTGTACTCCGACGCTGACAAGGATGCGCCGCACCGGCTGATAGCGGATGAAAGCGTGTGCATTGGCCCGGGACCGGCAGGCGCCTCCTATTTGAATGTTGACAACATCCTGCAAGCGGCCGCACAAACCCATGCCGATGCATTGCATCCGGGTTACGGGTTCTTGTCGGAAAATGCAGGTTTTGCGACCGCCTGCAAAGACGCCGGCATCGCGTTCATCGGGCCGTCGGCCGGAGCCATCGAGGCGATGGGGAACAAGGCTGAAGCAAAGCGCCTGATGCTCAAAGCCGGGGTGCCCTGTGTGCCAGGCTATGAAGGAGAGGATCAAAACGATGCAGCGTTAATCAGTCACGGCAAGCGGATTGGCTTCCCGCTCATGGTCAAAGCGGCGGCCGGTGGCGGCGGACGCGGCATGCGCCTGGTGACCCGCGATGACGATCTCGGTTCTGCCATTGCCATGGCACGCTCCGAATCCGAAAATGCGTTTGCCTCGGGTGAACTCATCCTTGAACGTGCGATCGTACGGCCTCGTCATGTGGAAATTCAGATTATCGCCGATCAGCATGGTCATACCCTCTATCTGGGCGAGCGTGATTGTTCGGTACAACGGCGCCATCAGAAAATCCTGGAAGAATCGCCGTCGCCGGTAATGACTCCGGAACTCAGAGCTAGCATGGGTGCAGCGGCCGTAAAAGCGGCGCAGTGCATAGACTATGTGGGTGCCGGCACCGTCGAATTCCTGCTCGATCAGGAGGGCAGGTTTTACTTTCTCGAAATGAACACGCGACTTCAGGTTGAACATCCGGTCACCGAAATGGTGACTGGTCTGGAT
>JABDLQ010000361.1 GCA_013002925.1 Gammaproteobacteria bacterium
ATCGGAGCTGACCGCGGGTTAAGGAGGAACAACATCCGTGGATAAACCCGGGGATTAAATTGAATCAGTGGGTTACATACTGCTTCCAGGGGGTGATCAGCAGGAATGAGTGAGTGACCCACACCGCCGCTTATGCGTGACAGGAGCTGCAGCCAGACTAGCAATAAAAGGGTTATTTCCTCACCTGCAAGCTGCCACGCATCAAAGTCATCCCAGGTTCAGACAACCGCAGGGTTCCCAGTCGCATACTGCACACATAGTGCACGCGTAGTTCGCTTGTTCTGCGCTAAAGTGTTTTGACCATTTTGATAACGACGTTTTCCGCACCGTTTGCGCCAATATGTGTTTCACGCTCAACTTCTGTATACCCCCTCGCAATGTAAAGCGGTTCACCCGGCACGGTTGAGCCTAATTCTATGGTCCGGAACCCCGCCTGACGGGCAGCGGTTTCGCCAAGCTCCAGTAACAGGGTACCAATGCCCCGCCGCAGCCAGTCAGGATGCGTATACATGGCCCGAATGCGCGCAGGCTCTGTAGCGGGATCGCTGAATGAGTCGTCCCGCCGCACAGTATGATCACCGCCATACAGGGTCCGGCGTTTGCCCCATCCTCCGCAGCCGACCATTACCGGATGATCGTCAACGATCGTCTCAATAATAAAATAGGTGCTATCTTCAATGAGCGTCTGGTCAACTCCCATAGTCTCCCTGGCCGCCTCGATCTCTTGTGCCGACAGAAAGGCTTTCATATTTTCAGCGATTGCCGCCTGCATCAGCAGGATGATCGCGGGCACATCTGCCTGGCTTGCGATGCGATAAGTAAAGGCTGCCGGGTTGCTCTGGTCAGACATGGGCAGGTTTGGCAGGAGTCGGAGCGGGTTCCCTGGGGGCAAGTTGACACGTGGTGTGCAAGGACAGCTCGGCTGATTCCATAGTATGTTTAGAATAACACCCGACAGGTCGGGCCCAGTAATGAATCATCGTCATTCGGCCTCTTCGTCGCGTCGTTTCGTGATGAGTACCGCGACCTTGTGCTACGAACGTAGTTAAAAAATGATGTTTTTGTACCTGCCGGGGCGTCATGTTGCGCACAGCTTTTGTGGTGATCAGTGCAGTATAATTAATATGTCATGCATAATGCGATTTCATTGTTGCGGCTTGCAACGCCCGTGAACACTGGTTTATTTTGCCTGCTGATTGTGGTTGCCTGCGGTACCCTGTCGGCCTGCCGCTACGCCGCGATTGCGCCCCAAACCCAGGGCATCGGCAATTTCGTTACCGTCGATGACGGCGTGCGTCTTTACTACACTGAGAAAGGTCAGGGGTCGACCGTTCTGGTGGCACCGGCGGCGCTTTATCTCGAGCCCCACTTGCTACAGCAACTTGCAAAAAACAGGCGGGTAATTTTTTATGACCCGCGCAATCGGGGTCGGTCTGATCGGGTGGAGCTGTCGCGCGTGTCGCTCGAAATTCAGGTTAAAGATCTTGAGAGTTTGCGTCAAACGCTCGGGTTGGAGCGAATGGCATTGCTGGGCTGGTCCAGCTATGGTCTGGAGATGGCCGTTTATGCCATGCGCTATCCCGAGCGGGTATCGCGGCTCATTCAACTGGCGCCCCTGGCACCTGCCGCCTCAATCCGTCAACAAGCCAGTCGCACACAAGAGCAGACAAACAGCGATGCAGCGGTAGCAGAACTCGAGCGCAGAAAAGCGGCCGGTGACTTTGTCGGGCGCCCTGAAGACTATTGTCGGCGTAGCAACGCACTGACGGATCCGGCCTACTTCGCAGACCCTGGTTTTATTAAGCAAATGCCGGATGTATGCGAACTACCCAACGAGTGGCCACAACATTTAAGACCATATTTTGAAGCTTTTTATTCGGGTTTTGGCAATTATGACTGGCGGCCCGGATTAAGCAGACTAAATGTGCCCCGACTCGTGATCCATGGTCGCGAGGATCGGCTTCCGATCGCAGGCGCCGAGGCATGGGTGGCAGGGTATCCGAATGCCCGGCTAATGGTTATCCCGGCATCCGGACACTTTCCTTACATCGAACAGAAGGCGATTGTAACTGCGGCGATTGAAACATTTCTCACTGGTGATTGGCCTGCAACCGCGCGGATCATTTCAGTCCGGCACAGTGCAGAATCAGATCACCAGTAACTCCTGTAAACTGGTGCGAGGCGGGCATGAGAACAAGGCAATTATTTACGGCGGTGGCGGGTGTTGTGCTTTTAAAAAAATTTTACGGAGTGTAAAAAAGGAATGCCTGAACCCGATTTTTGTCAGCTGACCCACCAGGGTACGACGCGAGCTATGGCATGCAATGCCAATCGCCGGCTTGCCGTTTTCACCGCGATACTGACGGCCTGCCTTCTGATCCACAGTGCCGGGGTGCGTGCGGACACGTTCAGGCCCGCATCTTTTGTCGGTGGCGTTTCAGCGATTGAGGGTGTTATAAAATTGCCGGAGTTTGGTGGCGAGCACGTAATGACGGTGAGCTGCTATGGAATCGTTAATCCGTCTGGTGAGATGTCGTCACAGTATTGCCATACGCCAACGGGCAGCGGAATAATTGGCGATGCCATTTACAAACTGGGCAATAAAATAACGCTGACACCTGCACTAAAAAACGACAAAGCGGTAACGGTCTGGATTCCGTTTACCGTGACCTTTATTCAAAAAAACGGTCAACGGTCATTGAAAATTTATCCGTATCACAGCCGTCGTGATGTGGCGTTCGAGCCGCTTGGCAGCGGTTATAGTGCTCCACAGTGGCTGCCACGCAAACACGATTGGTCGCGCGGGTGCCGGACCAGGAAAATTGTTGCGTGGTTAAGTATGAAGGTGACAGAGCAGGGTATACCCCGCAATGTAAAAAAACTGAAAAAAATACACCCGGGCTATTGCGCGTCGCCTATCATCCGCTATGTGAGAAATAGCAAATTTATACCAGCGTTTGCGCACGGTGTACCAG
>JABDLQ010000366.1 GCA_013002925.1 Gammaproteobacteria bacterium
GTCTGAGTCGCTGTCCGAGTCGCTGTCCGAGTCGCTGTCCGAGTCGCCGGTATCGCAATCATCATTCAAGTTATGAGCCGAGTTACCGATTGAGTCAACATCAATTATCGGTGCGCCGTGCGACCCCGCATTGCTGCCTAGTTCGAGCATGCAAGCCTCGTATTTTACGTAGTATCTCGTAGCCTTGGCATGTTTGTTTTTGGATTCCGCTTTCTGAGCTTTGCTGTAGATCGCATCGCATTTTTGCAGCGTTAGTTTGCCTGCGTGGGCATTTACACCCATGGTAAAGCTTACCGCCAGTGCTATCGCCGCAATGAGCCCGCGTATCGATATTATTCCATTGAGCATAATTACCTTCCTTCAGAAACGAAAAAACCCACGCCGCGATTCTATCGCCCTGTAGGTTTCTACTGGTTACAACTCGCTGCACCGATTTATTCCGGGCACAAAAAAACCCACGCCGCGAATTTATCGCCCTGTGGGTTCCCACGAATCCATGCAGATTGTCAGCTGATTATTTTCAGCACGATTGGCTCTGCGACAACCGTAAAGCGATTATAGTCAGGCGCTCAAAAGTTCGTCGTGTCCAAATTCACAAAATTGAAACGCGGGTTAAGTGTTATGTGTAGTCATGTGGCAAACGGACAAGAGTTAACCCGAAGCCGGGACATTATGCTGAAGGGTTGATCAACAGGAAGCAGAATCAGAATGTCAGCGACAGATAAGTCTGGATATCAACCGGAGCGTTGGCATTTCTATTGGAACTCCTTAATTAAGCAGCTTGAAGCAATACACATCGGTGACCACACTTTCAGTCTGTAATGGAGCAGTTTTATTTTGCTGTTCAAAAGTAACTTTAAGAGGGAGCCAATATCGCTGTGGCGACTGAACCCGACCCATACCCCTGGCTGGTATTACTGCATGCCCAGGGTTTAAGTCATGCACAGAAGCTGCAACTACTGGAACACACCGGTTCGGCATCTGCAGTAACAGAGGCTGACATTGCCGAATTGCAGGCATTTGGTTTGAGCGAAGCCGCGGTGATGAGCATCAAAAAACCACACGCAGCTCTGTTACACCAGGATCAAAAATGGCTGGCGCAGCAGCGCCATCACCTGGTGGTCTGGGAATCCCCGGAGTATCCGCCGCTACTGGCAAACATCAGTGATCCACCACTGATGTTGTTTGTTGCCGGCGACCCGGAAGTCCTGTGTCACCCACAGGTCGCGATCGTTGGCAGCCGCAATCCGTCGGCGCAAGGGCGCGAAAATGCTGGTGCTTTTGCAGAGTATCTGTGCCGCTGCGGCTTTGCGATCACCAGTGGTCTGGCCCGCGGTATAGACGCTGCGGCTCACATTGGCGCAATAGAAGCAGGCGGCTTTTCGATTGCCGTGTGTGGTACCGGCCTGGGATCCGTCTATCCAAAAAACCATGCGGCGCTGGCCGGACAGCTCTCCAAACGTGGCGCCGTTATCTCTGAATTTCCATTCGCCACGCCACCGTACAAAGCAAATTTTCCCAGGCGCAACCGCATTATCAGCGGCCTCGCCGTGGGCACACTGGTCATCGAAGCTGCGCACAGAAGCGGGTCTTTGATCACCGCCCGGCTTGCCGGGGAGCAGGGCCGCGAAATTTTTGCATTACCCGGGTCTATACATAACCCGATGGCCCGCGGTTGTCACCGCCTGATACGAGACGGCGCCCGTTTGGTGGAGTGTGGCGAGGATATCATTGAAGAACTTGGAAATCTCACACGCATAACACTACCGCGGACCCCATCAGACCCTGCCGGATCTACACTTATTGAACGTAATCCGGATACAAATTTTGACAAGTTGCTTAACAGTATGGGGCACGACCCGAGTACAGTCGATCAGCTTTGTGCGCGCACCGGTTTGACGGCTGATCAAGTTTCAGCCATGCTCTTGCTATTAGAGCTCAGAGGGTATGTGAAAGCTGCTGATGGGGGTCGCTACCTGAGCTCTAATATAAGGAGAAAAAATGAAAGAGTCCGTCCTTGACGTGCTGATGTATCTCTTTGAGACCTACATTGGTGAAGACATTGAGCCGGAACCCGATCGCAACATCCTACGCATTGAGCTGGAAAACGCCGGATTCAACAATCAGGTGGTCAGTCACGCTCTGGAATGGCTGGATGATCTTGGTGAAGGGGATGATGACTTCGATTATGCCGTTCTCGGCAACTCAACACGCATTTTCAATTCCCGCGAAATACGGCGCCTGGACGTCGATTGCCGTGGTTATATCGTCTATCTGGAACAAATCGGCATTTTGAACGCCACCCAGAGGGAGCGCGTGCTCGACCGTATTTTTGCTCTTGCCGAGCGGGATATCGACATAGAAGACATCAAATGGGTAGTGCTGATGGTCCTGTTTACCCAGCCGGGCCAGGAAGATGCCTACGCTCGCATGGAAGACCTTGTTTTTGAGGAAAAAATTGGCTCGATCCACTAGGCTCCTCATAAGCTGTTCACAATGTTCTGATTGAACACGCAGACAAATTCCATTATGTTCTCTTACCGCGGTTCTGGCCGCTATGTGGTTTCTGAGCCCCGCAACACCCACTGAGTATCTTAATGTCCCAAAGTCTCGTTATCGTCGAATCACCGGCTAAAGCCAAGACGATCAAGAAATATCTTGGTCGCAATTTTGAGGTGTTAGCCTCCTATGGCCACGTTCGTGATTTGATCCCCAAGGAAGGCGCGGTTGATACGGCAAACGGTTTTGCCATGAAATATGCCGTCATCGATCGTAACGAAAAACACGTTCAGGCCATTGCCAAGGCATTGAAAAAATCAGATAACCTGTATCTCGCGACTGACCCGGACCGGGAAGGTGAAGCTATCTCATGGCACCTGGTCGAGCTGCTCAAAGAGCGCGGCTTGCTCAAGAACAAACAGGCATTTCGGGTGGTTTTTCATGAAATCACCAAAGCAGCTGTCAAAGAAGCCATCGACAACCCGGGACAATTATCCGGTGAACTCATTAATGCCCAACAGGCAAGACGCGCACTCGACTATCTCGTGGGATTCAATCTGTCGCCGCTGTTGTGGAAGAAAATTCGCCGGGGCTTGTCTGCAGGTCGTGTGCAGAGCCCGGCTTTGCGTCTGATTTGCGAGCGCGAAAAAGAAATTGATGCGTTTATACCACGCGAATACTGGAGCGTCGAAGGCGACGTCGCAAAGAATGATCAGAAATTTGTGACGCGCCTGATTCAGTATCAGGGTGAAAAGGTTCAGCAATTCAGTTTTACCAGTGAGGACGCGGCCTTTGCCGTCGAAAAGGCCCTTACGGAAGAAGCCGGGGGTAAACTGAAGGTCGTCAAGATAGACCGCAAAAAGCGACGACGCAGCCCGGCGGCACCTTATACGACTTCCACGCTGCAGCAGGATGCTTCACGCAAGCTCGGGTTTACCGCCCAACGCACCATGCGTACAGCGCAAAAACTCTACGAAGGAATTAACGTTGGTGATGGTGAAGAGGGCCTCATCACCTATATGCGGACAGACTCGGTGACGCTGTCGAAAGAAGCGATTGACGAGATTCGACATGTTGTCGATGACAAATACGGCGCGGACCATGTTCCTGCCGAACCCAACATCTACAAAACCAAAGCCAAGAACGCCCAGGAAGCTCACGAGGCGGTGCGTATCACCTCCGCTGCCCGTACTCCGGAACAGATTCGAAAATATCTGGACGCTGATCAGTTCAAATTATATGACCTGATCTGGAAGCGCACCGTTGCCAGTCAAATGGTGCCGGCTGTATTTAATACGGTGGCAGCAGATATGGCACCGGGTAGCGATGGCACATCGACGTCGCGACTGCGAGCCAACGGCTCGGTGCTTGTAAAGCCGGGCTTTTTACGTGTGTATCAGGGCAGCAAGGGGTTTACCGCCGATGAAGACAAAATATTGCCCGAGTTTACCGAGGGTGATGTGATCGACCTGCTCGCCATTCGTCCTGAGCAACATTTTACTGAGCCACCACCTAGGTTTTCAGAAGCCAGTCTCGTGAAAACGCTGGAGGAACACGGTATCGGTCGTCCATCAACCTACGCAAGCATCATCAGCACGCTGCAAAAACGCGAATATGTTGAAATGGATAAGCGGCGCTTCATCCCAACGGAAGTCGGCAAAATCGTCAACACATTTTTGACCGAACATTTCACACGCTATGTCGATTACGATTTTACCGCGCGTCTTGAAGATGATCTGGATGCGGTATCGCGTGGTGAAATGGACTGGGTACCGTTGCTCGATGGTTTCTGGAAACCTTTTGATGAACTGGTGCAGGACAAAGAAGTTTCGGTAAGCCGGGACGAAGCGGTACAGGCACGAATTCTTGGCACGGACCCCAAAAGCGGCAAACCGGTCAGTGTGCGCATGGGCCGGTTCGGCCCGTTTGTACAAATCGGCACGCGCGATGACGAAGACAAACCCAAATTCGCGGGCTTGCGTGAAGGTCTCAAAATGGACTCGGTTTCACTGGAAGAGGCCCTGGCGCTGTTCAAGCTGCCTCGCAAGCTCGGAGAGACCCCGGATGGTGAACCGGTATCTACCTCGATCGGCCCGTTTGGGCCCTACGTAAAGTACGGTACAAAGTTTGTTTCGATACGCAAACCCAAAGACGACGAGGGTCCGGCAGATGACCCCTACAGCATCACACTCGAGCGTGCGCTGGAACTGGTCGAAGCGAAAAAAATTGAGGATGCCAATCGTCTGATACGTGAATGGCCCGACGAAGGTGAACATGGCATCCAGATTCTCAACGGACGCTATGGTCCTTACATTACCAA
>JABDLQ010000370.1 GCA_013002925.1 Gammaproteobacteria bacterium
CCCGGACGAACTGCAGTCCTATATCTCCCGGGATCGCGCTCAGTCGCTAAAACGTTTGCAGCAGCAAAAACGCATTAGTCACCGCCATCGCGATAATATTCAGCCACGTTAACAGTGTCCCCAATACACGCCCCGTCGATACTCCGCTGCGCCGGCCGAACCCCCAGACGTGTAGTAATCGGGCAACCAGAAAGATTAACCCGAAGACGTGAAGCCACAGACGCGTCAGCAGATTAAGCTCAAGGAACAAGAGCAACAACAATGAAATTGGCGCGTATTCTGCAAGGTTTGCCTGTAGCCGCATCGCATGAAGAATGTCCTTGTTGCCCCCATCTCCAAGTCCGACACCCAGGTTTCGACGGAGCTTGACCACCCGAAAAGAAAGGGCAATCAACAGCAACGCGGTGAGCGCACCGTAAAGTGCTGTAACGGTTGCAAGCATTTATTTCTCCTGCTTTTGTGGCCAATTTCAATGAACTTAGTATAATCATGTGGCCTGAAGAATAGCCATATCCTTGCAAACTAAAACGAGTCTGATGCCGTGCATTATCGAACTGCCTGTGTTCTGTCTAGTCTGCTAGTCTCCCTGTCGCTGACCGCGTGCGGAAAAACTGATGCCCCCTCGGCACCACCGCCATCTGTGAATTCACCAGACACCCCCACGGCAACCGCTCCAGCGCCGCTTGAAAAATCTGCTGACACCGTCACCAGGCCGCCCCAACAGCTCTTCTGGGAGTCCCTGCAATCCATGTGCGGCCAGAAATATTCCGGGCAGCTCACCGTCGGCACCGAGGAATCCGACAGGAAATTCGGCTATGCCGACCTGGTTATCGATGCCAGGCGCTGCACTTCCGATGCGATTGATATTGGCCTTTCCGTAGATGACGATCATTCGCGCACCTGGATGATTCGCCGCCACGATGATGGTCTGTCATTGCATCATCGTCATTTAGGCCCCGACGGCAAAGAAGATGCAACCAGTGGCTATGGTGGTTATACCGCGGAGCAGGGCGCACCTGGTCTTCAGCAATTTCCGGCCGATGAAAACACCGGCCAGATGATTCCTGCAGCGGCGACTAATGTGTGGTCGATAGAAATCAAACCCAACGAGTCGTTTACCTATCAACTGCTACGGGAGGAAGAGCAACGCCAGTTTCGTATCGTCTTCGATTTGAGCACGCCGCTCGATTCTTCGTAATATTTCAACATACGTGGCGTTCACCGACGGGCCGGGAAGGAGTGCTCGTTCGTTGTTGAGGAATCCCCGCCGGTCGCCCCCCAATCCACACGGACAGCCAGCGGAAACTGCAGGCGAACCCCATCCTTGCATCAGCCAGAAATTTAACTTCTGGTTTTTTTCCTGGCTTTCTTTTTTTGCTTGCGCACACGTGCACGTGGCTTTTTTCTAACCGGCCGAAAACCCATTATCTTTTCAAGATCATCCAGCGCTGTGTGCATATACGCCACCAGTGGTGCCAGATCCGGTAACGCCTCCTTACCGGCTACCAGTCCCACATGCAGGGTTTTGTGATAGGTAAAAATCGTAATGTTCAGTGCCAGCCCGGGTGCTATCGTCGATATCGGGTAGGTAGCACGTAACGGTGCTTCGCCAAGATACAATTGCTGCGCTGGCCCAATGACGCCAGACACGACAACGTTGCCAAGGGGCGGTAAAAGATTACCCAGCCCGGTCGTTTCGCCGAACTGTGCGACGCTTTGCAGCAGCAGCGTATAAATCTCCGCGGCTTCTTCAGGCATGCCGACATATTCGTCCTTGGCATCCTGCGCATGCGCGTGAATACGCTGTAGACGCTTGATTGCATTGGACTCGTCGGACCCGAGTTCCAGCAATGCGATCGCAATCTGGTTGCCCTGGCCGCCATCTCCGTGACGCAGGGAAATCGGCATCTGTGCAACCAGTGGATGCTCGAGCTGTTCTCCCCGTTCTTCCAGGTACGCCGTCATTGCGCTATCGCACAATTCCAGCAGCACATCATTGACAGTCACTCCGGCATGCTGGGCTACATCGTGCACCCGCGCCAGAGAAAAATCAGTCACCGCGACGCTGCGGGCCGCTGTCAGCGGTGCGTTAAACACGGTACGCGGTGCTGTAAAAGGTACTGGCAACTCACGCCCACTCACATGCATCACCCGCAACGTGTGTTTCAGCCCCAGTTTTGCAAGCGCCGGTACCACCAGTGCCGCTCTGCCCACCTTGCGGGCGGTGCCAAACAGGGCATCAGATATCTTACGCCGTGTACGTGCATGGTGTTTCGACGGTGCCCCCCAGAAAACTCCCGGCTGCAGTTTTGAAGGCGCGTCAGTGAGCACTTCAAGTGCTCGTTTGGACAGGCTGATACCGTCCATGTAGGCATGATGAACCTTAAAATAAACCGCAAAACCACGTGGTCGTATCTGTTCGAAAAAATAAAGCTGCCACAGAGGTCTGTCACGATCCAGTCTATCCGCATGTAATTCGGCGACACGCTCCAGTAGCGCGTCGAGGCTACCCGGTGCAGCTACGCGCTCCAGAAATACGTGCTCCTCGACGTCAAAATCCTCAGCGTCTGTCCACTGCGGCATTCTGACATAGGATGAGTCAAGCCGTTGGTTAAACGGATGTTCCGGTGGCACCTGTTTAATCGAGGCCACCAGGTTGTCCACGTAATCTGCAGGCGCATCTCTGGGTAAGTCAAAGATCTGTAGTCCGGCAACGTGCTTTGGACTCGCCTCACTCTCAAAGGCTAAAAATGCAAAATCAAGAATCGGTACCGACGCCATCAGGCACCCGTTTGTGCCGCCGCATTGACGTCTTTTTGTACCGAATCGCCATTGTCCTTGCCCTGACCTGTTGTCTGTTCAACACGCAGGTATTTTGCCAGTGCCGGCAATAGTGTCAGGGCACCCAGCATGTTCCACAAAAACATGAACGTCAGCAACAATCCCATGTCGGCCTGGAACTTGATGGGCGAGAAAATCCAGGTGCCAACCCCGATCGCAAGAGTAAACCCGGTAAAAGCTACCGCCAATCCTGTCGTTTGCAGCGTGCGATAATAGGCCTCTTTTAGCCCATACCCCTTATTCAACTGCATCTGCAGCTTGCTGTAAATATAGATGCCGTAGTCGACACCGATGCCTACGCCAAGCGC
>JABDLQ010000030.1 GCA_013002925.1 Gammaproteobacteria bacterium
GTATCGACAATGGCGACACCGCCGTTGCCCTTGATATTGCCGCGGCGATGCGACCGAACTACCCGGACTCACAGCCCTGGTGCTTCGTCGACGCGCGGGCGCATGCGTATCACCGCTCCTGGCCTGACGCGCTACACCATTTGGGCTATTGCCTCGACCAGTCGTCACACCTGTTTAGCCCGGGATCACAGACACCCGGGCAGGCCGAAGGCACCGGCGCATTGCTTGCGCTTTACCGCGAGTGGGTAACGCACCTTGTCAGCGACCCGGAGCAGACGACCATGGACAAAGTGGCAGCGCTGCAAAATGCTCTTGATCGCGAGCCTGACGCACACCTGTATCGCTCGCTTGCTGACATTCAATACACGGCGCGCATGTATTCACGGGCGCAACGAAACTATGAGCTGGCTATCGCACTGGATCCAGGGCTGGCCGCAGAACTGACACCGCGGCTGCAGACCAGTCAGCAACGCACGGCGACAGTACCCCTGGCTGAAATACCCTTTGAATCGCGCCGTGGCGCCATCATTGTCAACGGCAGGCTAAACAACAGCACACAGAATTTCCGGCTCATGGTGGATACGGGCGCAACCTATTGTGCCTTGTCGCGGGCGACATTGCTGCGTCTTGGCTTGCATGACGTGTTTAATCGCGGCGCACCGGTGATCGAACTGGAATCGGCAGCAGGCCCGATCTATGCGCAGCGCTTCGACCTTGATTCGATGGCACTTGGCCCGGCACGTGTCAACCACGTGCCGGTGGTACTGCTTGAGAATCTTGAGGGTGTTGACGGCCTGGTCGGGCTGTCCTTTTTACGCCATTTCGGGGTTGCACTTGATCAACAGGCGGGCAAGCTCATTCTTACCCGCCTGTGATGCAACTACGGAGCCGCAGCGCCGCTGGGTCCCGGGGGCTGCAAATACATATCGCTGAACAAAGCCAGGTCCAGAAAGTTGGTGACACCGTCGCCATTCAGGTCTGTTTCCAGCGCACCCACCTGCGAAAACGCGTCGGCAAAGATGCTCAGATCGAGGAAATTTGTTACGCCGTTGTTATCAAAATCGCCGTCGCAGATATTTCCGTATCCATCTCCATCCGCATCGAGCTGACCGGCATTGGCGACTATCGTACAGTTGTCGGTGTCATCAAACACCCCGTCGTTGTCGGTATCGACTACCGTGACACACTGCGCCCCGGACGTGCGGATTGAGATGTCATCGATATGCCAACCATCCTCAAGCACGCTGAAGTCGGTGTCCAAACGAAAACGGATGCGCGCATTGGCGCTCCCGGCAAGCTGGGAAACATCCAGTGTACGGGTATTCCAGGTGGTACCACTGCGTAAATCGTAGCGTGCAATTTCACTCCAGGTCGAGCCGTCACCAGAGACCTCGATGATGCAAAAATCATAGTTCGCCTCAGTATCGCAAATTTGCGCGAAGTTGAGTTCAGCCGCTGTTACGCCACTAAGATCGATGCCTGGTGAGGTCAAAGTGACATTCTGGTTGTTGCCATAGTTGCCACCCGGGCTGTCCGTCCATGAAAACGTCGGACTAAACGAGGTTTCTTCCGTACGCGCCCAGCTGCCCGTGGTAGTCCATCCAACCGAGCCGTCTTCGACATCGTCGGCAAACACATCGCAAAACGGAAACAGGTTAAAATCAACAGTGGTAATCGTCCCGTCGGCCGCGGTGACCGCATCGACTGTTGCCGGACCGAAGCCTGTGTCCACAGGGGTGGCCGTCACCGAGTACTCTCCGGCAGCGGCGTACAGTGTATAACTGCCGGTAGCCGGATCCGACGTAGTCGAAAACGGACCGGCAGTGATTGTCGCTTCGAGCGGAACGCCTGTCCCCGCCCCTGTCACTACTCCGCTGATTTGCGGCGAGGTGGCGACATCGATCACGTAAAGAAACTCTGCACTGACCACTCCCTCGTTACCGGCCGAGTCAATCGCTTGCAGATAAACAATATGCTCACCATCACTCAGGCCCGTTGTGTCGATAACGCCACTGATATTCTCTTGTGAGTTGTTGAACGCACCGTCCGCTGCCACCAGTGGCAGGGCGACAGCCCCCGCTTCCCACGGCGGCACGTCGAGATAGGCATTTACGCCGGCAACGCTCTGGATCGGCTCGCTACCGTTACTGTTATTGAACCGTCCATCGTCGGCGCTGGCGGTAAGGTTGACCTGCGTGCCGGCGATCACCGCATTGTTACCGAGAGTCAGATCAAGAATCTCCGGCCCTGCCGGAAGCTGGTACGGTGCTCGCGCCGCTTTTGCCGCATAGATCAGCGCTTGCAGGTTATCCGGATAGATGCTGCTTTCAAAGCTGCCGCAACTTTGAAAAAAGGTCGTGCCCAACTCAAAGGTATACGCCGCCAGTCCCAACTCACCGTACGCAAAATCATCGGTGGTACCGTCTGTAATGTACAAATCAGTCGCCTGCTGTGGGGTGTAGTCATTGAACCAGGCAAGTTTTCGTCCCAGGGTCACCAGCCCCGCTTTGTTCGGTGCGTCCGTAAACGCAAAGCCCCAGGGCCACAACACCAGTTCGCTGAAACTGTGAATATCCAGGAAAATTCCCTGGGCGTCATCGGGCGCAGCATCCGCCAGGTTCGGACCACGCTGATCCGGGACAATCGAGCGTACGTAATCCTGAATCGCAGCAACTTCAGGTTCGGAGCCCGGGCTGGGTCCGCGATAGGTCGCCGAACACTCGCTGCTACTCGAGCCGCCACAGCAACCCCACTGGAAATCAAAGTTGCGGTTCAGATCTGCCCCGCGATTGTTTGACGTCGGACTGCAGTAGTTCTGATTGGTATTCTTGCGCCAGCTTAACCCGGTCTGTGCCTGTTCCCGGCCATCGGGATTCGATTGCAATGACAAATGCACTTCGTGATTGTCGAGCACCCAACGAATATCGGCATCAGTGCTGTAATTATTGATCAGATACTCAGCGAACCGTGTATTGGTCTCGGCCGTGGTGTATTCGCG
>JABDLQ010000064.1 GCA_013002925.1 Gammaproteobacteria bacterium
CGGGGGACGAGGTGGTCGGGGCAACTCTCAACAGCACCGGCAGCTTCATAATGCGTGCCGGAAAAATCGGTGCAGACACACTGTTGTCGCGCATCGTGGCCATGGTCGCCAACGCGCAACGCAGCCGCGCGCCGATACAGCAACTCGCGGATCAGGTCGCCGCTGTATTTGTGCCGACGGTCATTGTCATTGCGATGATTACATTTGTGGCATGGAGTGTGTGGGGACCGCAACCCGCCCTGACCTATGCCATGCTGAATGCAGTTGCGGTATTGATTATCGCGTGCCCCTGCGCGCTTGGCCTGGCAACGCCGATGTCCGTGATGGTGGCCTCCGGGCGTGGCGCAAGCCTGGGAATCCTGTTCAAAGATGCCGGGTCCATTGAAAGATTGCAGGATGTGACAACATTGGTGGTCGACAAAACAGGAACACTCACCGCGGGTCGACCCGAGCTGGTCAGTGTGGTTCCGACCCATGGGGACTATGATGAGGAGGCGTTGCTGGGCTTTGCCGCCAGCGTGGAGCAGGGCAGCGAGCATCCTTTGGCCGCCGCAATTGTAAAAGAGGCCAGGGAGCGCGATATCGTCATACAGGCGATGCGGGACTTTCAGTCAGCAACAGGTAAAGGCGTACAGGGCATAGTCAGTGGATCTAAAGTTTCCATTGGAAATGCGGCGATGGTGCACGCCAGCGGTGTTAATCCGGCTGATGTGCTCGAAGACGCGCGGATGCTGCAGTCAGGGGGTCAAACCGTCATGTTTGTGATGATTAACGGCAATCTTGCCGGATATCTTGGCGTTGCGGATCCAATAAAACCCGGCAGCGCAGAAGCGGTCAATGAGCTCCAAAAGGAGGGCGTGCAGCTTATTATATTGACAGGTGATAACAAACGCACCGCTGACGTGGTCGCCCGCCAATTGGGTATTGAAGAGGTCGTTGCCGAAGTGTCACCGGAGGACAAAATGGCTTACGTCGAGAAGCTTCGACAGTCTGGTCAGGTCGTGGCGATGGCGGGTGACGGAATCAATGATGCGCCGGCACTTGCCAGTGCGGATGTGGGCATTGCAATGGGCACCGGCACCGATGTTGCGATGGAAAGCGCCCATGTCACGCTGATCACGGGAGATTTGCGAGCGCTTGTGACAGCCCGCCGCCTGAGCCGTGCGACTCTACGAAATATTAAACAAAATCTGGTGTTTGCGTTCGCCTATAATGGATTGGGCGTACCTGTTGCTGCCGGCATGTTCTATCCGGTATTTGGCCTGTTATTGTCACCGATGTTTGCGGCATTTGCGATGAGTGCGAGCTCGGTTTCTGTCATTTTCAACGCATTGCGATTAAATCACATTGCACTGAAGCGCAACGGTGACGCACAGGCATAATGATGAGGCTGGTTTGTGGATTCCAGGCCACCGTGTTGTAATCCGGGGCGCCCCTGGGCTGCAGATGCCCACCGAATGCCATGCGCAAGCCGATAGTGAAGCTCCAGGCGGCGCAAAAATCAGTGGATACCGGCGCGTGTGCCGGGGAACTTTCGAGCGTTATCTGGTCGTATCACTGGCGGTAACTTTTTTCCTTGTGTATTGGCAACAATTCGCTACATTGTGCCGGCAGGTTATGTAGTTTACTCGTCGTCTAAAGCAGATGGCGGAGGAGATTGGAATGCAAAAAAAATCAGTAATGGGTGTGTTGGCGATACTTATTGTGGCCGTCGCCGGAATTTCCGTGCAGGCACAGGAAGGCTTGCGTGAGACGCTGTTTGAAGGGGCGAAGGACACGCTTGTACGAGCCAACAAAGCGCAGGCCGCATTACTTGCGCCCACCAGTTATTCCGAGGGTGCCGAGCATTACCAGCGAGCGGAGAGCCTGCTTGAAAAAGGCGGCAATATTGAACGCATTCAGTCGTCTTTGGCAAAAGCCTCCCTGGAATGGGAAAAGGCGATCAAGGCGACTGAAATCGCCCGCATATCCCTGTCGGATGCAATCCAGGCACGTGAAGATGCGATTAACGCAGAGGCAAAAAACTATGCCCCGGAAGCATGGGGCGAAGCACAATCGCGCTTTGCAGAAGCGACGGTTCGACTCGAGAAAGGCAGCTTGCGTGCCGCTGAGCGCAACGGAGAAAAAGCCGTCGAGAAATACCGCGAAGCGGAACTAATCGCGATCAAAGCCAATTATCTGAATGAAACCAAAGAACTGCTGCTACGGGCGGACAAAATGAAGGCCGATCGTTATGCTCCCAACACGTTTGCAAAAGCCCGGGCGCTGTTTGCAGAGGCAGAAACCGAGCTCACCCAGAACCGATACGATACTGACCGACCCCGGAGCCTGGCGCAAAACGCCAAGCACGAAGCAAACCTGGCCATTTATCTGACCGAGAATCTGACACGGGTTGACCGGCAACGCGGCGAGCTCGAGCAGTTTTTGGTGGACTGGCAGTCTCCGGTCAAACGCATTGGTGCGTTGCTCGATATTCCGGTTTATTTTGACAATGGTTACGCAGAGCCCCTGCAACAGCTGGAAACTGAAATCGAGGAACTGCTGGACACCAATCGTAAGCAGGATCAGGAATTGCAGGAGAAGAAAAGCCGTATTCGCGATATGGAGAATCAGATAGCTACCCTGGAAAACCGGCTGGGCGGAGCATCAGAGGAGCGCATCGCGCTTGCCGCTCAACTCGACCAACAGGCACGCAAACGTGCGAAGTTTGCCAGTGTAGAAGACATGTTTTCCCGCGACGAGGCGATTGTTCGCCGTGCCGGTAACGATATCATTTTGCGCATGGTGGGGCTGACGTTCGCAAGTGGCGAGTCGGAGATTAACCCTGACCGGTATGAACTGCTCGGTAAAGTCAGGCGTGCAATCAATGAGTTCAGCAACAGTATGATAGAAGTGGAAGGACATACCGATTCGTTCGGCAGCGATGCAAAAAACCTGACGCTGTCCACGGAACGTGCCGCGTCTGTCAAAGCCTTCATGCACGATGCGATGGGATTGCCGGAATCGCGGGTCAAGGCCGTGGGGTACGGTGAGGCCCGCCCGATTGCCAATAATGAAACACCTGAAGGACGACTGAAGAACCGCCGTATCGATATTATTATTCGTCCCGCAATGTGAGCGAGACAGCTCGAGGCATCACGTTGAATGGCGCCGGTTTTGCAGACCTGCGCCCATAATTGGTCGCCTTACTCATCTTTACGGTCATTGTCAGCACGGTCGCAATGCGGCGATATCGCCGCAGGCTGGACCAGGGATTATCAAAAAGTCCCGGATGACGGTCCGCACCCGGTTCAGGCGGGTCAGGGGTGGAGACGGAGCACGAAGCTGGTATGACCGTGGTTGGTGAACCCCGACACAATAGCAACTGCAACGTTAGATGCTTCGGGGGCGCACAAATGCGGTAATTCGCGGTATTTCTGTTATGATGCGCGGTCGCGTGAATCTGAAGAGCCGTCTGCAGATGCTCGATCAGCCATTATCGCCAATCATTCATCAACCCGGTCCGGGCGGGCCTCCAGGTAATCATCGTGATATCAACTGCTAATTTGTCGATTCAGTTCGGCGCAAAACCCCTGTTCGTAAATGTGTCTGTCACCTTTGGCAATGGCCATCGATTCGGTCTGATTGGAGCCAATGGCTGTGGTAAATCCACCTTTATGAAAATTTTAGCCGGTGATCTGGAGCCGTCCACCGGCAACGTCTCTATCGGCCCCGATGTGCGGGTCGGGCAGTTGCGTCAGGATCAGTTTGCCTACGAAGAGCATCGGGTACTCGACACAGTGATAATGGGTCACGAACGGCTCTGGGAAGTGATGCAGGAGCGCGATGCACTGTATGCCAAACCACACATGAGTGATGAAGAAGGTATGCGTGTCGCGGAACTTGAAATTGAGTTTTCCGAAATGGATGGATACTCGGCCGAATCCAGTGCCGGCGAGCTGCTGGAAGCGATTGGTATACCGACTGATCAGCACGATGGGCCCATGAGCGCAATTGCGCCAGGCTGGAAACTCAGGGTCTTACTGGCGCAAGCCTTGTTTTCTGACCCGGATGTCCTGCTGTTGGATGAGCCGACGAATAATCTCGATATCAACACCATCCGCTGGCTCGAAGAATTTTTGAATCAAAGCCGGTCGACGATGGTCATCATTTCGCATGACCGTCATTTTCTGAACAGTGTGTGCACGCATATGGCTGATCTGGATTACGGAAAAATTCAACTATTTCCTGGCAATTATGACGAGTACATGACGGCCGCGACCGCTGCTCTTGAACGACGCCGTTCAGAAAACTCGAAAAAGAAAGTCAAAATGAATGAACTGCAGGCGTTTGTCAGTCGTTTTTCGGCGAATGCCTCCAAAGCACGTCAGGCGACCTCGCGGGCACGTCAACTTGAAAAAATTAAGCTTGACGACATTGAACCGTCCAGTCGCGTCAGCCCCTACATACGCTTTGAGCAGGACAAACCGCTGCGCCGGCTCGCGCTCGAGGCAGAAGGCATTAGCAAGAGTTTTGATGGGGGACCGTTGTTTGAAAACCTGGATCTGGCCGTTGCGGCCGGTTCCAAAGTAGCAATAATTGGGCCCAATGGTATTGGTAAAACCACGCTAATGCGTTGCTTGCTCGAAGAGATCGAGCCTGACACCGGTACAATAAAGTGGTCGGAAAACGTTACTACCGGATACTTTTCACAAGATCATGCCGGTGAGTTTCCACGCGATGTGAGCCTGTTTGACTGGATGAGTCAGTGGCGTCCAAAAGGAGCTGATGATCAGTTTCTGCGTGGCACCCTCGGACGCATGCTGTTTTCACGCGATGACAGTGCCAAGTCCGTGAAGGTGGTTTCCGGTGGCGAGGAGGCTCGATTGATGTTTGGCAAGTTGACACTCCTTCAGCCTAATGTGCTGCTGATGGATGAGCCGACTAATCACCTGGATATGGAATCGATCGAAGCATTGAACCTGGCGCTTGAAAACTATCCGGGTACGCTGATCTTTATCAGTCATGATCGGGATTTTGTCAGTTCACTCGCCACTCGTATCATTGAAATGACCCCGGACGGTATTATCGACTATACCGGCACTTACGACGACTACCTGCGTGCACAACTGGCCGCGGAAAAAACCCGGGTCGCATGAAACAACGGGTCAGCATCTTTGTCGATGTACAGAATATTTATTACACCTGCCGGCAGGCGTATCAACGCAATTTTGACTACAATAAATTTTGGGCTGAGGTCACTTGCGATCGCGAGGTGGTCATCGCAAATGCGTACGCGACGGATCGCAGCGATGAGAAGCAACAACAATTTCAAAACATCCTGCGAGCGATCGGCTTTACGGTAAAACTCAAGCCGGTGCTGAAACGGCGCGACGGCACGACCAAGGCTGACTGGGATGTTGGCATTGCGCTCGATGTCTACGAAGCCGCAAGCGACTGCGACAAGATTATATTAGCCACCGGCGATGGCGACTTCGGAATCCTCGTACAGCGTATCAAGGAACGTTTCAACACCGTCACTGAAGTCTACGGTGTACCGCAGCTAAGCTCGGCCACGCTCACGGTTGAAGCCAGTCGTTTTGTGCCGATCGCCCAGAACCTGTTGCTCTGATACAGACATCAGACTTCAGATATCAGATATCAGATATCAGATATCAGATATCTGAAGTCTGACGTCTGATGTCTAACGTCTGACATCTGATCCCTGAACCCTAGCAACCCGGGATGGTATCAACTTTCGGTGACTTTACCTTTTTGGGGGTGTTATTGTTGACATACACATCGATCTCAACTTCGTCGTTAATTACATTGACATTGACTACCACAAACCGATAATCGCCGTTACCCTCATCCATCGTCAGGCGTGGACCGCCTCCAACAGGTTCCAGGTTCGTGATGGTGGATTCATCCTTGATCTTACCGGTAGGTGTGAGATCACCTTCCTCAACGGCCACTACCAGTCCCGGACCCATAGGTATTCTTAGGCTGTCATCCAAAGGGTCTTCGATACGTGGGCGCACGATCATCGTGAG
>JABDLQ010000374.1 GCA_013002925.1 Gammaproteobacteria bacterium
ATTTTGCCGGCCTCGTTGCGGCTTCCAGATTAGCCCGGCGCTTCGACGTCACGGTCGTGGATCCGCGCGCCGATTTCGAATGGACGCCCAATATTCATGAGCTCATATCCGGTGTGAAAAGCCGGGATAGTGTCGTGTTGCCACGCACGGCGTGTGTAAACCGCTACGGACACGCATTTATAAATGATGCGGTGACACGCATCGATCAAAACGCCAGCACGGTTGCGACGGCCGGAGGATTGTTGCTGCCTTACGATGCGTGCCTGATCGCCGCCGGTAGCCAGCGAACGATGTTTGGTGTACCTGGCGCGCAAGAGCACACAGTCGGACTGCGGCAGGTTGACGATGCCGTGCGGATTGGCGCTCAGCTGGATAGGCTTGCCAAACGCAAGCGCCAGGCATCCGTTGTGATAGTGGGTGGAGGAGTCTCGGGTATCGAAGCGGTCGGTGAAATTATCCGCCGGCGTGTCTGCGCTGATCATCCGCAGCGTTTTGATGTCCATGTGGTTGAACAGACTGCGCGCATCCTGCCACAACAGCCGCAGGCTGTGGCACGTGATGCGGTCAGACGCTGTGCCTCCTTTGATGTCACATTGCATACCGATACGAGTGTTACTGCCGTTAATCCACGCAGCGTAACGTTAGAAAACGGTACGAAGCTGCCGGCGGATCTGTGCATCTGGTCGGCCGGCATGACGCTGCCGGAGTTTCTGCAAGATGCCGACCTGCATGATGAAGAGCACCAGTGGTTGCCAGTGGACGAGACGTTGAGAAGTTTTTATGCGGAGAACATATTTGTCGCCGGCGACTGCGCTGAACTACCTAATCCGGTGCGCAAGCAGGCTTACTATGCGATGGATATGGGTAAGATTGCCGGCGACAATATTGCGCGCTTGCTTGATGACCGACCGCTGCTTCATTTTCGCCCGGCGCCGATGCCGATGCTGATCGCATTTGGGGATCTCACCACCTGGCTGGTGGCCGGCGATTATGCCGCCGCAAGCCCGTTGCTCGCGGCTGCTAAAGAAGGGGTGTACCAGGCGACCATGGCGCGCTTCGCGTCACCGCACCAACCACTTGACTACGTCTCGGGCGTTGCAGGCAGAGCAGCACTTGCCACACAGCAACTGTTGTTACCGCAACTGCGACCAACTGCAATTCTGCGCAATGTTACCGGAGGGCGCATATTGGCCTGATGTGCACAGCGGAATTATAGAAACGTTCAGCCGCGATCGATTTACGGGCGCCTACCCATCGCGCCTGGAAGGCGCTCCTACCCATCGCGGCTGGAAGGCGCTCCTACTTGGCCTGTCTTTTTCTTGTTTTTTCCGGGTTTTTGGCCATGGCGGCGACGGTTGCGAGTACATCCACATGACCGGTTGCCAGCAATTCGCTAATGCTCCGTCGACATACCGTCCACGTGGCGCCGATCACCGCCAGATAGGCCACGGACAATAGCGCAGAGTATGAGAGCTGATCGACCAGCTCCGGCAACCAGTCCGGAATGCGGACCCCGAAAACACCTGCCATCAGTGATGCAATGAGCGGACCGATGATGCCGATATCGAGCACGATGAGTGCCGTGAGCCACACCATGAATTTAAATACGACGAGACGCACGGCAAGATCCCAGAGTGCATGAAGCCAGTTGCGGCTGTAGCACAAGGCGGCAAACGCTATGGTCATAGCCGCGGCAACTCCCAGTGCATCGGTAATCGCAACCAACAGGTTACCGACGCTAAAAAGCGTTTGGTCTGAAGTGCCGCTTGTTGCAGGAACAAAGTGCGCGAGCACCGAGATCACCATCAGCAGGAAGACGGCAGGTACCATGGACGCGGCCAGCCACGGGAAATCACCGGATTGCGCGCGAGTACCGGAGAACAGATAGCGCCGGACCAGAATGGCGTAGGCGGCGCCTATCAACACAGCCGACCAATTGATTTCATCCTTGAACGGAAACCCCGGACCGAACAGTGAAAACAGCGCACCCCCACCGGCTCCTGCCACCGCGATGCCGATAATATGGGCCCTGGGCCGTTTGCCATAGACCAGTGCCAGCCGGTCGTCGCCCGGGTCATCATTGAACGCCTGGCGCACAGCCGGTACCAGGTCTGTCAATCCCTGGCGAGCGACCTTCGTGAGCCATCTGACGTTATACATCTGTCGGGTACCTGCTTACACCTCGACAACGATCTTGCCAACTTGCCGGTTCGATTCCATGTAGCGATGGGCCTTAACAATATCGTCAAAAGCAAATGTGCGATCCACTTTGGGTGTCAGTTGTCCCGATGCGAGGCCGTCGTATACAAACTGTTGCGCGCGCGCCAGGCAGGCCGGGTCACCGGTAATTTCAAACAATGTGTAACCACGTATCGTGAGGCCCTTACTCAGCGCCTCGAGCAAGGGGTAGGGCGTGGCTTCAGGCGCCAGTGCGCCGTATTCAAAGATAGTCCCGCCTTTGGCACTGGCCTGCGCGAGTGCCATCAGCATCGGTCCGGCGACCGGATCAAACACCATGTTCGCGCCGTTGCCGGAAGTCAGTTTCATCACTTGCCCGGGGAGATCTTCGTCGTTGGTTACGATGACATGATCGGCACCGGCATCCAGCAACGCCTGCTTTTTGTCCGCGCCGCGCGTGGTGGCGATGGCCGTGGCCCCGGCCGCTTTGGCAATCTGGATCGCCGCCAGTCCGACGCTACTGCTGGCCGCGGTGATCAACACGACGTCGCTTTTTTTAAGTTGGCCGTAATGCACCAGGGCGCCCCAGGCGGTCATGTACTGCATCCAGATAGAGGCGCCTTCGGCCGGGGAGAGGTTGTCCGGATACCGTGCTGCCGCATAAGCCGGGACGATGACACTCTCACCATAGACACCATATTCGACCATTGAAAACGCCGGGATGGTGCTCACCCGGTCACCGACGCTGACGTTATCCACACCGGGCCCCACTGCGTCGACAATCCCCGCAGCTTCGTACCCGAGGCTTGAGGGGAACTGCGGCTGTTCGATGTACTGCCCCATGCGAAACATGATTTCGGCCCGGTTCAGACCGAGCGCTGCGACTTTGATGCGTACTTCGCCTTTACCCGGGTTTTGCAGAGGCTGTTCCTCGATGGTCAATACATCAGCTGCACCCGTTTGATGAAACACGATTTGTCTGGGCATTGTTCTGTCTCCTTTTGCGTATCCCGGATTTTGTCACAGCCAGCCGCAATTTAAACCCACGGTGGCGGTAAAACTTGAGATCAGGATCTGACCGAAACGAACACACAGCAAATTGATTAGAAAAATGAGGTCGAAGGAAAGGGCAGGGGCACGCAGGGTAGGGTCACCTAATCGGTGGGCACATGAATGGCGAAGTTTCGCAAGGGCTGTAGCCGTAGAAAACACGGCCCCGTTTTGCTGGGCCCAATATTTTGAGGGTTCTACTCTGCGAGCACTTTTTCGATTGCTCAAGTATTCATCAGGCGGGCCGCTATATAACCTGAGATAACCGAAATATCGGGAAGGTGCGCGTGTCTGACGGCCATGAGAGCAATACCCATGCCGGGGATAGGCAGCCGGAAGATGGCAGTGCGCCACTGCAAAACGATAGTGTCGACGGTGCAGCGAATCCACCGGATGAACAAGCTGATCGTCTGCAGGATGCCGCCGCTGTTGCTGTTCCGCTTGCGCCATGGGCAACGGAGGCGGCACAGGTTTTTTTCCTGGGCGGTGATTATGCCGATGTCCACCGTGAAGACAGCCTGGGTAATCACTGGTCGGTGCCGTGGTCGGACCTGATGATGTCAATGTTCGTATTGTTTGCAGCACTGGTCACAGCACAGGCACTGGAGCGCAAAGTGCCCGAATACGTCGATCGCGTGCAAGAGAAAATCGTTGAGCAGGAAACGCTGTCTGCAGATCCCAGCTTTGCGCCATTGATGCGGATCAACGTCTTCGACCAGAGCCAGCAGGCGATACTAGACGCCAATATTGACAATGTTGAAATTGCACTGCTGGATGATCAGTCCGTCAAGGTGAGCGTGCAGGGACCGATGTTTTTCGATGCCGGTAAGGACGAGCTGCGACCTGATGTCAAAACTTTTCTGGGGAAACTTGCCAAAGTTATTCGCCAGACCCCGTTTAAAGTCAATGTTGTGGGCCATACTGACGATACACCCATTAGCAACCGGAGTTTTGCGAGCAACTGGGAGCTGTCGCTGATGCGAGCGACGCAGGTCACAAAACATCTGATCGGCGCCGGCCAGATCGACCCCGCCCGGTTCACCATTCTGGGTCGCTCACAGTACGACCCCGTTACAAGCAATGCGGACGACTCCGGCCGGTCATTGAACCGTCGCGTCGAAATTATTATCACCCGCGACGTTACATCATCCCTGGAGGATTGACCGCGATGACACGTTATAACTGGATTGGCGTCTTTCTGTTTGCCGCTATTTTTGCCAGCAGCTTTTTAGCCAATGAAAATGCCGGGCTGTTTCTGAACCAGATCGGGTTGCTGGTCGTGGTATCGGGAACGCTGGGCGCGGTATTCTTGAGCTATCCGTCGGCGAGTATCGTCGCATCGGTAAAAGTCGCGCAAAACTCCTTTTCCACCCATGCCACAACCGCCAAGGAAATCGTCGACGCCCTGCTGGACCTGTCGGTGCGGTCGCGCCGCAAAGGCCTGGTGGCACTGGAAAATGCTGAAGAGGAAACGTCCATCAGTTTTCTCAAGCGGGCACTTGGCATGCTGGTTGATGGTTATACGGCTGACGAGATCAGGGATATTCTGTACACCGAAATGCATTACTTCAAGGAACGCCGCTCACAACACGAACGCTTCTTTCGTCACGCGGCACGTCTCGCACCGGCATTTGGTGTCGCCGGAAGTGTCATCGGGTTGATTGGCATGCTATCCGGAATCGGTGAGGCGGACGTCATTATCGAGAGTATTCCCGTGGCACTGACCTCCACACTCTATGGCATTGTGCTGGGTAACTTTTTTCTAACCCCGATCGCCGAGAACATTTATGCCAAGACCCGCCAGGAACTGATGCTGCAGAAGCTGGCAACTGACGGGGTGATGGCCATTCAGCACGAACAAAATCCTTATCGTCTTGCGATGAAACTCGAATCGTTCCTGACACCATCAGCACGGTCGGAGAACGTGCACACCTTCGAGGAAATCCGGCAGCGCGTCCGTGCGCTTCAAACCCAATAGCAAATTCGGGCGCCGCCCCGCCAGGCTCTGATGCAACACGCGTGCGCCGACAGTGTCATCTCCCGTGCTCAGGCCGTGGTCTCGTCCTGAAAAATTTCCTCGATCGATAATTCGAACAACCGGGCAACTTTGAACGCCAGCGGTAAACTCGGATCAAACTTTCCTTTTTCTATGGCGTTAACTGTTTGCCGTGAGACTTCCAGTTGTTGGGCCAGCTGCGCCTGGGTCCAGTCGCGTTCCGCTCGCAGTACTTTGAGTCGGTTCTTCATTGGTACTTCCTGTGACCGACAACTATGCCACCCAGGTAGGTGAGCGCCATCAGGATGACAATGTGGGAGATCTCTGCGTCAGAGGAAAACATGTCGGAGACATCCAGGTTGGACCAGGCGAGGCCGACGACGAGTCCGACGCCCAGCGCCAGCGCCATCGCCTCGAGCTGAATTTTCTGGTGCAGTTCATCCAGCCCCTGCAAATGACGTTTATTGGCCAGGATCATCCCGGCGCCGGTCGCCAGGTTCACCAGGACGGCGATGATGGTCAGAGCCTCGTTGGAGTTCCAGAGAAATTTCGGCCCGTAATTCGCCAGTGCCATGGTGAGAACCCAGGCGCCAGTCCAGACGGCCAGCCGGGTGGTGTTTTTGGTAATGTTTGCGGCCCAAGTGCCGGTTTCCGGCTTCAAATCGTTCATATGTCGATCTCCCTTGTCAAATAGTAAAGTAAGCTTGACTTAAAAGGTAATGTGATCTGGACAAAAAGTCAAGTATATTTTACAAAAAGACTTCATTACTCGACATTTGACAACAGAATCATAGTGATTACCGGGTGTAATGCCTTAAAAAGATGCGAAATATCACGGTTTCAGGGCAGGTGCCATGCCGACTTGTAGCAACGGTTCGTCAGCGATAGGCAAATAAATTGAGTTGCCAGGTGAGTAAACCGGGTTCTATTGAGTATCATGCACTGGCCGTAAACAATAGCGGCGGAATTTCAGCGGAGAAAACGATATGCCCAGCGCGCTCATCACCGGATCAAACCGTGGGATTGGTCTTGAATTTGTGAAGCAATATGTCGCGGATGGCTGGCAGGTCTTTGCCACGTGCCGCAATCCGGATTCGGCAACGCAGTTGCACGATGTGGCAGAGCAGTCCGGTGGTTCCGTGCAGGTGTTGGCAATGGATACCGGTGATAGCGCGAGCGTTGCAGCGGCGGCAATGCAGTTGGAGGATGAAGCCATCGACCTTTTGCTCAACAACGCCGGTGTCATGGGCGCATCGGGTCAGACGTTTGGAAACGTTGATTACGACACGTGGACCAAGGTGCTAAACGTCAACACCATGGGTCCTTTGCGCGTAGCTGAAGCGTTCATCGAACAGGTGGCCCGCAGCGAGCGCAAACTGATGGTGACGGTCACCAGCGCGATGGGATCGATCGCCGACAATACCTCCGGCGGGTCAATCGTCTACAGAAGTTCAAAAGCTGCCGTGAACATGGTCATGCGCAGTGCCGCCATTGACATCGCGGCGCTGGGGATTTGTTGCGTCGTTGTGCATCCCGGTTGGGTGCTCACGGATATGGGCGGACCCAATGCATTGATGACGGTGCCGGACAGTGTGACAAAACTAAGAAAAGTGATTGCAAAACTCGGACCGGAACATACCGGGAAGTTTTTTAATTACACCGGGGAAGAGTTTGCGTGGTGACGGTGGGCAACGATCTTGCAGGTGTCATTGCGTTCGATAACGGCTGGAAGACGCTGCCGCAATCCGAGGTTGCACCTGGAACGGCTTCCAGCCGCGATAGCTTGAGGTTGACGCAGGATCATCGTGATAACAGGTTAAGAGTGTTGCACCAGTTCCGGGCGCAACAGGCTGGGCTTGATGTTGAAGCATCGCGACTAAAGTCGCTCCTGCAGAGTTTGACGCTTCCAGAGGTTACACAGCTCCAACAAAGTGTGTCGCTCCTGCAGAATGCGCTGTTCTTACAGCGGTTCCGCGGGACATAGTTGCCCACGAATGCCCGGCGTAAAAAAACGGCCCTTAAGCGGGCCGTTTTCGAAGCGGGTTTAGAGTATTTGTCAGGTACGGCGTCTCATCACGCCAAGCGCTCCGAGTGCGAAAACCATCAGCGGCAGCGCCGCTGGTACTGGCACCGGATTTATTTCCACCCATGCAACAGTTTCGTCAAATCCACTCGGACCTTCATAAAACATATTGATACTACCGCAGACGACAGTGGAGTTGTCACAGGGATCTCCGCCCAGCGGCCCCGGGCCCGCAAGGTATTCCAGT
>JABDLQ010000134.1 GCA_013002925.1 Gammaproteobacteria bacterium
CCTGACACCAGTGCACCAGTGTTATCCAAAAAGAGCTGCAACATCAGACTGCCACCCGGAATAATTACCGGTGGATCGGCAGGTCCAATCTGAATGGAAAGCTCCAGACCCACAAGCGACATAAAACCGTCCGCCGCGAAGTAATCCATATATCCAAAATCCAGGCTGATGCGTGGAAACCCATCGTTAGCAGCGCCAACATATGGGTTTGTAATCGGATTGAGAGGAGCGGTTCCACTACCAGGCTTTCCGCCGTCAGTAGCACCCATGAAAGACTGCGCACTGACAGCCGACATACACATAATTAAAAGGATCACGAAGAAACTGCGAATTGACTTGGAGGCGTACATTTTTTTATTCCCCTGTTTATGCACTCAAGTACACACAATCTGACCTGCATGTTGCAAGTCAGATCACGGAACTTAACTGAAAGATGCGTTTTTAAATGCATCAGCTGCGAACGTTCCTGACGCAGCGATTCACCCAAACGTATTTATACTGATACCCTCTTCTGAGTTTGAAACCCAAGATGACATAGTAGTGTCTATGCATTGATACGCGCAACTGTCGAAGGATTTAACACTCTTATCCGGAAACGCAATAAAGCGGTGTGATAGTTGAAGGTTCTGCTGTCAGCGAATAACTTATTTTTTAGCGCTTTGCGCTTGTTTTGGTCGCATCAAAATGATTTGACATAACATCCCGGTTTAATGACTCTAATCTGCGCTCGCCTGTGCAAACAATCATGATCTTCGGCACCCGTCCGCCAATGTTTTCCCTGCACATCCATACAAGGATTTGATCTTCAGGATTTAGTCTGGTTCTGATGATGATTCGATAGAATGACAAACGAACGATCGTGACACACCGAGCCCCTCTGCAATTGAATCGAGCACGGATCGCTCCGAGTCGGTGATTTGTCCCTCAATTTTAGCGACTATGCACAAGTCCCGCAGCACCTGCATACGTTGCGGAATACTGGCAACCCCGATCACTGCGGCTATGCGATTGGGCAATTCTGCTTTTAGTTTTTCGATACTTAAGTTGTCTCGAAAGGAGCTCGGCCCGAAAAATTTTTCAAACACCTCGATCTCCTGTTTCGAGATGCCGTCATTGGCGTCTGCCACAGCAATGGCCGCCGCAAACAGGAGACGGCGCATCGCTTCTGCGGTATCTGTGCGCCCTTCCAGATAACTTGGCTCCATCAGGCTCATCAGTCCCTGTACTTCGACTTCAAGCTCCTCTTTGGATGTACCACCTGTAGTGACAAACTCCGAGTCGTGGTAAAACTTCAGCGCTTTGACCCGCATGGGACTAAACGGATGAGTCGAGAACCAGTCTTCTTCAGGTGCACCATGTCCAGGCTGTGCGTCCTCGAACTGCATATCATCCACTTGCTGCAAAAAATCCTCGAAATTGAACTCCACAATTTTTGAGTGCAAACCCGATGCCAGTTTGAACAATGCTTTGGCAACCGCATTAAAATCCCTGGCGCAATGCGCTCCGGCGCGATCCGCCGATATTTCCGCATAGCGAGACCATGCAAACAGATCGAGAGCCAACCTTGGATCCGGATGCGAATTACTGTTGAGTAAGTAGCCGATTGGAATGTCATGATGGTGAAAAACGTAATGACCAAACTCGTGACCAATCACGAAACGTAATTCGCTACCGGTAAATGCTTCCAGCAACCCGGATGAAAAAATCACAAACAGCCGGTCATTCTCCGGCTTAAAGCAAGCCGCGTTGTACTGGGAACCGGCGTACACATACAACTCATGAGAAATATTCATATCCAGCATTTCAAAACACTCATCCGCCTGCCGATGCACGTCGGGCGCCATGTTCCGACTCAGGCGGACGGAGGTTCCCAATAAACGACGGCGCAGACCCTGTGGGCCCTTCAGCTCATTGTGTTTGATATGTTCATTGACCCGCACCACTTCGCGGTTCTGTACAAGCACATCGAACATCCCGCGATCGTTTTCACAGCGAAATTCTTCTGGCTTCATAACGTATTTCCTGTTTAGCAACGTGGTCAGCATATGCACAACTCGCAGATGCCTGATCAGAACCTGCTGACGGGATCGGTTTTTTGTAGCCGCCAGCATTGGTGTCGGTGTCCCGAACAACCCGTGATGTGCTGCTGTTCGGTCGTGTGAAATTCAGTTGTCAATCACTGTGGCTTCAGAAATTCCCGGTACCACAACGCGACTTCGAGTATGCGGATGCCTCGGCGTACAGGCAAGCGCACCCGACACCAGGTCTCCTGTGGTCAGTCTATGCGGACCGGCTGGCTTGAGTCGTGTCTACAGTGATTCTGAAGCAGTTCGCCGGGTCAATGCCATGACAAGCCCGTGATTTTATCCTAAACGTGCGCCGGCGCTGCAAACTGCACTTGTAATCTGTGCGTTCTGTAGTGACAATGTCGCAAACATCGAAATGGCAGTATAACAATGAGCACAGCAGCTACGGCATACGCGCTGGATGCCGCACCACCTGCTGGCTCCAGTGTAGAGATAGTGACAGGCCTGCATTGGGTGCGTCAGCCGCTGCCGATGAGTCTCGATCATATAAATGTGTGGCTGCTGCATGACGATCGTAAGTTTGCCATTGTTGATACTGGCATCGATTCACGCACATCGCGAAAAATCTGGCAACGAATCCTGCGCGAATGTGTGCCTGACCTTACTGTCGATAAAATAGTAGCCACACACCTGCATCCGGATCACGTTGGTCTTGCCGGTTGGCTCTGCAAATCGCTTGATGCCCCGCTGTGGATGACACGCTCCGAGTATCTGTTATGCCGCGTCTTGTGCAATGACACTGGCCAGGCTGCGCCGGATGAAGCCTTACGCTTTTATCATGCCGCAGGGATGGACGCACAGTCGCTGGAGCACTACCGCCAGACATTCGGGCGATTTGGCAAACTGGTTTCGCCATTGCCACAAAATTACCGCAGGATCAGGCACGGTGACACCATGCAGCTAGGTCCCTTTGACTGGGAGGTCGTCGTCGGTCGTGGTCATTCACCTGAACACGCCTGTCTGTACAGTGAAGAAATTGACACCTTGATCAGCGGCGACCAGATATTGCCAACCATCTCGTCCATCGTCGCCGTGTGGCCCACTGAACCGGATGCCAACCCGCTGCTATCCTGGCTCGATAGTTGTCGGTTCCTGCAGCATCGATTCGCCGACACCACCCTGGTGTTGCCTTCGCATGGTCTGCCATTTCGCGGTATCGCCCGGCGCATGCACGAACTCATCGTACATCATGAGCAAAAACTTGCCGCTCTGGCAGATTACTGTGCGCAACCACAACGCGCTGTGGATGTATTTTCATTGCTGTTCAAAGCCGAGATCGATGATGGCAACCTGGTGATGGCAATTGGGGAAACGGTGGCGCATTTTAATTATCTGTGCAACGCGGGCATATTGCAGCGAGACACCGATGCACAGGGCGTGCACTGGTACCAGCACCGCCAGACTATAGGCAAGACTACTATCTCCTGCTAGGCTGGCGTCATGCACCAGCAATCGTCGTTCCGGGCCGTTCGTGACCTGTACAAGTATGCGGAAAAATACCGGCAACGGATAGTTGCTGCGTCCGTCTGTTCGATCGTCAACAAATTCCTCGATATCCTGCCTGAAGTGCTGATCGGGATTGCCATCGATGTGGTGATCCGGCAGCAACATTCATTTATTGCGTCGCTGGGCATCACCGATCCGTACCAGCAACTACTGCTACTCGGTGGAATTACATTCCTTGTGTGGGCCGGCGAATCCCTGTTCGAATATCTGTACCTGGTGTTATGGCGCAATCTCGCACAGGATTTACAACACGATGCACGCATTGATGCCTATGCACGGGTGCAACATTTTGACCTCGGATATTTTGACAAGAACAATACTGGCAACCTGATTGCCATCATGAATGACGATGTCAATCAACTGGAGCGGTTTTTAAACGGCGGTGCAAACAGCATTATCCAGGTGTTTACCACGGTCATTGTGATCGGTGCGATATTCTTTTTTCTTTCCCCGCTCATCGCGTTGATTGCGTTCACGCCGATTCCTGTCATTATCATCGGCGCTTTTTACTTTCAACGCCGGGCGCAGCCGCTATACCGGCAGGTCCGGGAAAAAGTTGGCTTGCTGAGCTCCCGCCTGGCAGCGAACCTGGGCGGAATCAAAACAATCAAGAGTTTTACCACCGAGGACTTCGAGCTGGAAAACGTGAGTCGCGACAGTCGCGATTATGTCGCGGCAAATCGTGAAGCGATCCGCATCAGTTCGGCTTTTATTCCCATCATTCGCATGGCCATCCTGGCCGGGTTCATGGCGACACTGCTTGTCGGTGGCTGGCTGACACTCAATGGTCGTCTGCAAGTCGGTAGCTATGGCGCGCTTGTGTATCTCACTCAGCGACTGCTGTGGCCGTTAACGGATCTTGCACAGGTGGTTGACCTTTTTGAGCGGGCCATGGCGTCGACTCATCGCATTCTGGAATTACTCGCGACACCGATTCTGATCCGGGATCGCAAAGATGCTATTACAAAGTCGAAAATCTATGGTGAGTTAATTTTCGAAAACGTGTCTTTTTCCTATGCTACCGGCGGACCTGTTATCGAGGGGCTAACGATTGAGATACCGGCCGGTTCTACGGTTGCTTTTGTCGGACCTACCGGATCCGGCAAAAGTACCCTGATCAAACTGATCATGCGTTTTTACGCACCTTCTGAAGGGCGTATCCTGCTCGATAACACTGATATCCGTGACCTCACCATTCAAAGTTTGCGTCATCACATCGGCCTTGTCGCCCAGGACACTTATCTGTTTCCAGGCTCAATCATCGAAAACATTGCTTACGGATCCGACAATGTCGATTTGCAGGCTGTCACGGCCGCTGCAGACGCAGCAGGTGCGCTGGAATTTATTCAGCGTATGCCCGAGGGCATGAACACCGTCGTTGGTGAGCGCGGTCAACGACTATCCGGGGGTCAGCGACAGCGTCTTTCGATCGCGCGTGCCATTTTCAGGAACCCGTCGATATTGATCCTCGATGAGGCCACGTCCTCTGTGGATAACGAGACCGAAGTATTGATTCAAAAGTCACTGGATGCGATTTCCGCAGGTCGCACGACGCTGATTGTCGCTCATCGATTGTCAACCATCGTAAACGCCGACATCGTTTATGTCATGGAGCATGGTAAGATCACTGCTGCAGGTAGTCACAGCGAGCTTTTGAACCAGGACGGCCTGTACCGCAACCTCTGGCGCGTGCAAACCGGCGGTTCGGATCACACTACTGCGTGACCTGGCATCTTGGAAGGTAGTTTCATGCTAAGACTGTTTCAGTTTGAACCCAAATACGGGCTCCCCAATGTCAGTCCGTTTTGCATGAAAGTCGAAACATTTTTGCGCATGGCCAAAATTCAATATGCGATGCAAATTGTCAAAAACCCTCGCACTACTCCCAAAGGCAAAGCGCCCTACATTAATGATGATGGCACTGTCGTCGCAGATTCAGCGTTCATAGTTGACTATCTGACTGAAAAATACCATGTAACGCTGGATCGCGATCTCACCGGATTGCAGCGTGGCATTGCCACCATGACGACAGGTGCTCTCGAGGAGCGCTTGTACTTTGTGTTGGTGTACAGTCGTTGGGTCGAAGCCAAAAACTGGGAACAGATAAAACAGCTGTGGTTTTCGGGACTTCCTCCGGTGGTGCGCTCGGTGGTTCCCGGGATAGTCCGCAAAGGAGTGATAAAAACGCTCAACCTGCAGGGTATCGGCAGACATTCACGCGATGAAATCTATGCACTCGGCATAAAGGACTTAAAAGGACTGGTGCAGGTATTAGGTGATCAAAAGTATTTGCTCGGTGCTGAACCCACGTCGGTCGACGCCGTGGTGTTTGCATTTGTTGCCAACATTCTGAAGGTGCCCTTGTCCAGCCCGCTGTTTGATTATGTCGCGGATCAACACGAACTTGTGAGCTATTGCCAGCGCATGGGTAAAAAGTATTTTCCCGAATACGCTGTATTTCAATCCTGATTCTCCGGTTTTAACAAAATGCAAACGGTCTGCTCCATGCATCGATGTCGTTCGCATAAAGTGGTCGTATTGACATAACTCATCATCGTTTTCACGGGTGAACTGTGAGTCCATTCACAGTGCCGAACCGCGCTTTGACGTACGTTATGCTCATCACTATAACATCTTGCATTTTTGATGTTAGCCCGGCTTTCAAGCGCACGCCATGTCTGAATTACGTAACAACTCTCCCTCCAGCCTGATCACTCCAGTTGTGATGTTTTTATCACTGTTTGTGGTTGTCGAACATATCGCTGTTCTGCAATCATCACTTGGCACGGTCGGTCTGCCAGTGTCACCTGAGATTGTCTCAAAGGTAGTAAAAACACTGATGTGGTTTACGGGTGCGGTGCTGACCAGCCGCTTGTTGGTCAAACTGCTGATTAATCCATTCAGCCGCAAGCGCACGGGCCAGGATGCGCCGTCGATACTGGTCAATAGCGTCTATGCATCCATCCTCATCATCACCGGGTTTATGGCCGTTCACTTCGTATTCGGTAGGCCAATCGGTGCACTCATGGCCACCTCCGGCCTGGTGACCCTTATTATCGGCCTGGCCATACGCGACATGATTGCCGACTTTTTTTCCGGACTCGCACTCAATTTCGAACGCCCGTACTCTATCGGCGACTGGATTGAACTGGAACCGGGCCTGGTCGCCAAAGTTACCGAACTGAATTGGCGGTCGACCCGTCTGCTGACGTTATCAGAGCGCACTGTTATTGTGCCCAACAATAATTTTGCGGCGCGCCAGTTTGTGAATTACAGCCTGCCAAAACGCAGTTATCGTGAATCACTGGATATCACGTTGAATTTCACTTCCGATCCAGAGCGGATCGAAAACATCCTGCAATCAGCGATTCAGGCCACGGCGGGTCTGATTTCAGACGCGTCCCATAATGTACGCATCATGAAATTTACCGAACGTGGCGTGCTGTACCAGATACGCTTTTGGATCGACGATCTGTCGTCGCGCGTGGGGATCCGTCATAAACTGGCAGTTAATGTTCTCAAATATCTCAGTCAGGCTGGCATTTCCATTCCCTATAGCCAGCAGGAGATATTGCTCACGCGCGATCGCCGGGCCCGGCAGGAACGCCGGATTGACCCCAAGCGCTTGCTGTCACGAATAGACTGGCTCGAACCTCTGCAGGATCATGAGCTTTCTCAGCTGGCAGAAGTTGCGGAGCCGGCTGATTTTGCCAAGGGATCACCCATCTTCCTGGAAGGTGAAGAAGGTGAAATTCTGTATTTCGTGGTGGAAGGCGTGGCGGTAGTCACCACCGGCACCAATGGCTCATCAAACGTCGTTGGCAAGATCACACCGGGACAGGCAGTCGGTGAAATGTCTGTCCTGACGGGTACACCAAGGCGCGCGAACGTCTTTGCCGAAACGGACGTCCATGCTTTGGGTATACACCGCGATGATCTCGAGCCACTGTTGCGTGCGCGCCCTGAAATTGCTGTGGGACTTGGCAACACCATGGCCAGCAGGGTCAAGGATATGCGCGCACAGCAGGACAATCAGAACTCCGGTGCGTCAGATTCCGACGACACCTCGCTTGCCAAGCAACTGGCATCGCGGATCACCAGTTTTTTCGGAATCGGGCAGACCCACTAAGCCTGCGTTGGTCGTGAACCACGGCGTTCAAAGCGTCTGCCAAGATCCACACCGAGATAACCTAGCAACAACATTCCTATAGCGGCAACGGCCGTGATATTCGCAATACTCAAACCAATAAATTTAAGCAACGTAAAAAACCAGCCACCAATCAGATAGGCGCTTCTCACCACCGATGTGTCGATAAAATTCTTGCTTTTGTATTTTTGCTCTTCGCTCACCGCACTGAACAGCATGTCATAACACGGCTTCATTGTGCCAAATTGTCCACTACGAAATAATATTTGTACAAGTGCCAGAGTCACTATGACGGGCCACAGACCCAGCACCACAATACCGCTAAAAATAATGGCGACCATCAAACCATAGGTAGTCCCGACACCGGCCCGGCGCAC
>JABDLQ010000135.1 GCA_013002925.1 Gammaproteobacteria bacterium
TCTGATGACGAACCAACACTGCATTGAAACACAGGCGGCTTGCGACAATGCCGAATTTGTTTTCAAGTATTACCGCACCGGTTGCAATAACGGTTCGCCAACAACGCCCGACTGGCAGAGCTTTCGCTGCGACACGGTAGTCGCCCAGGAACCGTTTATCAGTTGCGATGCCGGACCGGGTGATCTGGACTTTACGCTTGCTTCCGTAATTGGCGATCCGGCATCCACTTTTGGATATGCCCAGGTCGATACCAGCCCGGTGATTGACGGTGAGGAAATCTACATCGTCCAGCACCCTGCCGGGCGACCGCACGAGATCAGCATTGGTGATGGTGTGAATGTGGATCGCGACGGTAGTGTATTTCGTTATTACGGCACCCTGGATACCGAAGGTGGCAGTTCCGGGTCTCCGATTTTTCGCTCATCCAATGACAAACTGGTTGGTCTGCACCACTGCGGTGGCTGTGACACACCCGGAGTGGGAAACCGTGGCATGTTAATGACCGACATCGCGCCATTGATCAGCCCATTTCTGTGTTCCGACACCCTTGATGTGCAATACGCAGGCGCCAGCGGGTTGGTGGAAGTGACCGGCAATGGCGATACGGCGATCGACCCGGGTGAGACCTGGAGTTTTGAAGTCATCGCCCGCAATGCTTCCTGCTCGATTAACGCCACCGGCGTCACCGGCACTGTGGTGCTCAATAGCGGTGTCGGTAGCGCCATCGTAATCAACAATGCCGACCTGTCCTTTGGCACCATTGCCGCGGGTGACAGCGCCAGCAGCGCCACGGTAACCATTGAAATTCCAACGGATGCCGAATGTGGCACAGATATCGTATTTGACCTGGTCGATCTTGATGTCAGTGGCGCCGGTCCGTTTGACGACGCCATCGCCGCGATATCTGCACCGCTCGGTTCTGTACCAGTGGACGTGATTTCTAACGAGACTTTTGCCGGTGGTCTTGCTGACTGGACTGTCATCGACGGTGGCACCGGCACAGGCCCGGCGGCGACCTGGACGACCACCAATCCGGGCGCTCGCTCACTGGCGCTCTCCGCGCCGTATGTCATAGTCGATTCCGACGAATTGGGTACGACTGCGACAATGGATGAAGCACTGATCAGTATGCCGATCGACACCACCGGCTACACGAACTTGTCGCTGCAGTTCAATCACGACTTTAACTGGTATTCCGGTGGTCTGGATGAACAGGGCGATGTGGAAGTAAGGTCTTCAGCGACCGGCGGTACCTGGGTCGTGGTACAGAATTACTCCGGCGGCGACTCCTCCGGTACTGTCAATATCGACATTGCCAGCTTCAGCGCCAGTGATTTGCAGGTGCGGTTTCACTACTACAACGCCAGTTATGAGTGGTGGTGGGCCATCGATGACGTCATGTTAATCGGTGACGAAGGTCTGGTATGCAACATCTTTGGCGACCTTGACAGCGATGGTGACGGCGTGGCCGACGCAGTCGACAACTGCACCGGCGTTGCCAACCCCGATCAGCGCGACAGTAACGGTGACGGCCACGGCAACTTCTGTGATTACGACTACGATAATAATTGCGTGACACAATTTGCGGACATGTCCATCTTTGGCGCCGCTTTTGGATCAGTAAGCGGTGACGCCAACTACAATCCCGACACCGATCGTGATAACAACGGTGTCGTCAACTTCCTGGATCTGGGTGCTCCGCCAGATAACTTCGCCGAATTTTTCCTCGAAGCTCCGGGACCCAGTGCTGACGCTTGCGTACCGGAAACCTAAGCCGAGGCTGGTACAGCCTGAAAGAAAAAACCCCGCTTTGTGCGGGGTTTTTTTATGGCCTTAATTTTTCCAAAGCAGTTGCAACCAGATAAAAAAACACGAACGTCCCGGGCCAATGTAAATGACAGAGCCGGGTTCACAATAACAAAGCGGGTCCCGTAACTATGGACGTTCGATGCAACCATCGCCGCTCCCAACGGGGAAGGTGAGGGTGGGAGGCGGCCGGCTTGAATAGAGAGGCGTTCTATATCCGGAACCCCGAAACAGCGGCGTAGTGGGAAATCACGAAATGTGGGTCAGGTAATCGAAACGGTACTGTCCGGGATTGGCCTTTCCCCGAAGGGGAGAAGAAACATCAAGCACCTCCGGGGATGGTCACGGGGGCGACCACACCATCCCCTCTCCGGAGCACAAAGGAAATGTAACCTGGCGTACCGATGGCGTTAGATTATTCTTCCAGCCACGGCATGTTGGCCCGCAGTTTTGCCCCCACTTTTTCGATCGGGTGTTCAATATCGGCTTTCATCAAGCGATTGTATTCCGGTTTTCCGGCTTCATTTTCGCTGATCCAGCGCTTGGCAAACGTACCGTCCTGGATATCTTTCAGCACACCTTCCATCTGCTTGCGTGCATGTGCGTCGACCACGCGAGGTCCGCTGATCATATCGCCCCAGGCAGCAGTCTCGCTGATGAACTCATGCATTTTTGCCAGACCGCCTTCATGCAGCAAATCAACAATGAGCTTGAGTTCATGCATGACCTCAAAATAGGCAACTTCCGGTTGATAACCTGCGTCTACCAACGTTTCAAATCCCTGGACGACCAGTTCAGTTGCCCCACCGCATAACACGGCCTGTTCACCGAACAGGTCTGTTTCCGTTTCCTCGGCAAATGTCGTCTCAAGCACCCCGCCGCGGCTGCCGCCCAGGCCATGGGCGTAGGCCAGCGCCCGTGCCAAAGCATGATCAGTCGCGTCCTGATGTACCGCGACCAGACACGGCACACCCCTGCCCTGTTCAAACTGCCGGCGCACCAGTCGACCCGGCCCCTTCGGTGCGATCAGCACCACGTCAAAGCCATCAGCCGGAACGATTTGTTTGAAATGCACGTTGAACCCATGCGCAAACAACAGCGTGGCGTCTTTGTTCATCACCGGTGCAATGGCTGCGTATACCGCTGGCTGCACTGTGTCAGG
>JABDLQ010000159.1 GCA_013002925.1 Gammaproteobacteria bacterium
GTCCAATGTCGTATGGCTACCGCTGATGCAGCAACCCGGTCAACCTGGCGGTGCCGAAATATCCTATCTGTGGGGTACTTTCGGGGACCATGACTGGAACGGGTCGTTCGTAAAATTGCCTTCAGGCTTCGAAGGCGTTCTCAAATCACAAGGCGGTACGTTTCATAGCGTAGTCATCCGCGGAGGGGTGAACTATTGGCTGGATGGCGCCAGGAATAATCTCACGCCCGGAAGCTATATCAGTGCGCAAGGGCAAACGGAACATAGAATTTCTTCGGATGCTGAAGATGAAAGCATAATTTACATTCGCACAAACGGCCCGTATCAACTACGCCAAAGTAATTAGGAAGTATGGTGCCGGTGATAACTTCATACTTTATTTGCGCATCCCTTGCTTCACCAATGTTTTGGCAAGATCCGTTGCACCGGTGAAATCGTCGGCGATACAACCTCACAGGACAGTCATTCGATAGACCCTCTTGTCTTAGCCCTGCAGATCAGATCAGTTTTTCGAAGGTAAACAGAAAGACCAGCGTCAGGACAAAGAAAACAAGCAACAGGTAGCTGACTTTGTCGACCTTGCCAGGCACCAGGTACCAGCCGTTCTGTTTTTCAGGGAGACCTTCATCCCTGAATTTCTGTTGCTGTCCTTTGATGGAATACTCAGACCATTCTGTCTGCGGCCCATCGATCGCGCGGCTTGCGATTAACGATGCAACAATATTGACCGCGCCGCCAAACAGGCAGAACCACGGCCACGCGATGGTGGTCTGAGTTGACAGGTACCACACCATTACAAAGCCGATGACGACACCGACCAACAGACCTTTTTCGGTAGTCTGCTTCGAGAAAAAGCCCAAGCCGTACATGCTGAGTTTGGCGCCGACAAAATAAGAGCCAATCTTGCTCAGTGTCTGCAGCACCGAACCCTCAAGCGCGGAGTACATGATGGCCGGAACAATGATTGCAATCGCCCAGAACACAGTGAATAGACGTGACACGGTGAGGTAGTGCTTCGGGCTCTCGTTCTTGCGAAAGTACTTCTGGTAAAAATCAATCGTTGAGATGGTAGCCAGTGAATTGAAGGACGAATCAAGTGTTGACATAGACGCTGCAACGATCGCAGCGGCGATAACCCCCATGAGACCCGGCAAGCCATAGTTCGCCGCAAAATCCAGGATGATTGTGTTGCCGTTCTCAAACTCTTGCCCCCCGTAATAGCCGTAGAAGAGGATGCCGAGAATAAAGAACAGAAAATAAATAAAGAAGGCTACGAACCCCATGAGCAGAAATGATTTTTTGGCATCACCAATGTTTTTCGCTGCAAGTGTCCGCTGAACCATCATCTGATTGGCGCCGTAAACGGTGATATGAAAAAGTGACATGGCAATCACACCGGACCAGACGGTTGCCTCGAGGCTCAGGTCGAACGAGAAATTCAGAGGGTTTGTTTTGCCCTGTGCTTTTAGATCGGCAAGCACTTCGCCAATTGGCGCGGGCATGCTGTTGAGCAAAGCGAACATAATAATGGACGCGCCGATAAATAATACAGCGGCCTGTATTACGTCCGTCCAGATAACGGCCGTGATACCGCCCATCATCGTGTAGATAAGGGCAATCGTGGTAACGATTACGATCGCCACTTTTACGTCAATGCCGGTGATGAATTCTATAACGAGCGAAGTTGCGTAGAGAATCGCCGCCGATGTCAGGGCCTGCGAAATCAGGAACACGCCCGAAATCACTAGTCGTGATGTCGGTCCGAAGCGTTGTTCCATATAGTCGTAGATCGAGGCCACACCGCTGTTGAAGAAAAAGGGTAAAAACACCGTGATCACAACGAACACAACAATCGGGTAGTTAAGATGGATTGCGATGACCGCAAGGCTCTCGGAATACGACCAGGCGGGACCACCGAGAAAAGACAAGGCGCTCACATAGGTAGCGATCACGGATATACCAATAGCCCACCAGGGCGTCGATCTTCGCCCCAGGTAAAAGTCTTCCGCAGTGTCGACCTTTTTGCTCAAAATCCAGCCCAGCAACAGGTTCAACACAACGTAAATAACAAGAATCGACCAGTTGAGAGTTCCAAAATCTGACATACGTCCCCCGGTTATTTGTTAGTGTGCCGTCCAGCCGCCGTCGACTTTGAGGCTGTGGCCCGTGACCATAGCGGCGCCTGGAGACACCAGGTAGAGTACGGCGGCGGCGACGTCATCGACACTGGCCAATTTCCTGAGCGGGATCATTTGCATGATGAATTCCTTGAATTCAGGGTCTTCGAGCATCGGTTTGGTCAGTGGCGTTTCGACAAACGTTGGCGCAACCGAATTCACTCGAATCCCCTGTGGCGCCAGTTCGACTGCCATCGCCTTGGTCAGTCCTTCAACGGCGTGTTTCGTCATGCAATATACGGTTCGATTCGGTGAACCGATGTGGCCCATCTGCGACGACATATTGACGATCGATCCCTTGGTGCCCTGCGCAAGCATTACGCGGGTGGCGGCCTGAGCGACACGAAACACTGCACGAACATTCAAACCAGTAACAAAATCGAGAGATTCGGTGTCAACGTCAACAAATGCCTGGGGCCGGTTGCCGCCCGCGTTGTTGACCAGAATACTGAGGCGCTTTATGGTCGCGATGCGGGCGATGAAATAATCGTCGGTGACATCCGCGACCCAGGTTTCAATGCGACCGGACGCATGTGCCAGAAGCTCGCTAAGATCGTCTTTTGACCGCGCTACGGCTACGACACGCGCCCCTGCGCTGGCCAGCGCTTCGGCGCAGGCACGGCCGATACCACGTCCTGCACCGGTGACAAGTGCTACTTGGCCATCAAGTACCGCTGACATTGGGTTCCCCGTTTGCATTCGAATGCAATACTGCCTAACATCGGCTTAAATTGGAAGCAGCGGTAGGTCAACACTGTATGAGTAAACGCCCGAAAACAGCCAATAATACCGGCATGACAGGCCGAAAAAGGGCAACTTCTTATGACGTCGCGAAGGCTGCCGGGGTCTCACAATCGGCGGTGTCGCGCGTTTTTCAAGATGGCGCCAGTGCCTCGAAAGCCATGCGTGATCGGGTGGTGGCGGCAGCAAACAAACTGGGATACAGACCCAACGCGATTGCGCGCGGCCTGATTACACAGCGCTCTAATATGGTTGCTGTGGTCATTTCAAAGTTGACGAATCTTTACTACCCGGAAGTTCTCGAGCAGTTGACGCAGCGTTTTTCAGAGCAGGGAATTCGGGTGCTGCTATTCGCACTCGAACACGAAGGCGATGCGGACAAGGTGGTCGATCAGATGCTGCAGTACCGCGTTGACGGGATACTGACCGCGGCGATGTTTACCCCGGGGCAAATGAAGACAATCGATAATGCCCACATACCGGTCGTGTTCTATAACCGTACATTGAAAAATCACCAGGTGTGTTCAGTGCGCTGTGACCAGGAGGAGGGCGAGCGCTGGCTTGTGGATGAATTGGTCAGAGCGGGGCACCGGACGTTTGGCATTATTGAAGGACCAGCTGACAGTGTAGTTGCCAGCGAGCGCAAGATGGGCGCACTCAATGAACTCGCCAATATGGGGATTACCGATATTACGATCGTGAGCGGTGAGTATGGCTATGAAACCGGCCGCGAATGCTTCTCGAGACTCATGGCCCGGCGCGGTAGCGCGCCCGATGCCGTTATCGCCGCGAGCGATGCCATGGCGATTGGTTGCATTGATGAAGCACGCGAGGGGTATGCCTTGAAAGTACCTGATGATATTTCAATCGTCGGTTTCGACGGGGTTGGTCCGGCGCGCTTCGCTGCCTATGACGTAACGACCATTCGACAGCCGGTAAAGCGTATGGCCCAGTCCGCTGCGTCGATGCTGATTGAACGCATCGAAAACCCGGATCTGTCACCCGAGAAGCGCGCATTCTCCGGCACGCTGATTCGTGGCAGCTCGGCGCGTCTTCGATCCGCAGACGAATAGCTCGAGACGCTTATGTCTGCGTCGAACGTACTACTGCTACCAGGAATGATGTGCGACGAGCGACTTTGGGCGCACCAGATCGCCGCCATCGGTGTACCGACCCATGTCGCTGACACGGGCAAATCCGATAATTTCAAAGAGATGGCAGCCCAGGTACTCGCAGAAGCACCACCAAAATTTGCAATGGCGGGCCTGTCGATGGGCGGAATCCTTGCCTTTGAAATCTGGCGCCAGGCACCTGGGCGTGTTACCCATCTTGCGTTACTGGACACTAATCCATATCCCGATGCGCCGGAAAAAAAGCAGGTTCGCTTCGAGGAGATTGCTATGGCCGCCTCCGGAAATCTGCACCGGCTCGCGGTCGAATCATTGAAACCGAAATATCTGGCCAAAAAAAATCGTGACAATGAAAACCTGCTTGAGACGATTCTGGACATGGCATTGCAGCTTGGCCCCGAGGTGTTTGAACGGCAGTCACTGGCGGTGTTAAATCGTCGGGACAGCATGCCGACACTGCCAACAATTTCTTGTCCAACCAGTGTGATCTGCGGCCGGGAGGATGCGATATGCCCGGTTAGATTTCACCAGGTGATGGCAGACCAGATTGCTGACGCGACCCTGGTCATTATCGACGAGTGTGGCCATTTATCGTCTATGGAACAGCCGGCTCTGGTCACACAAGAACTTTTACGCCTGTTCGCACTATAACCAACCGGAGGATTTCGCATGCAATCAAGCACAGACCGAATTTTGACAACACACGTTGGCAGCCTGCCAAGATCGAAAGTAGTCACAGATGTCGTGTTTGGCCACGAACAAGGGCGGGATGTGGCAGGTGCGGACACTATCATTCGCACCGCTGTAAATGATGTTGTGCAGCAACAGGTGCAATCAGGCGTTGATCTTGTCAGCGACGGCGAAATGAGCAAGATCAGTTACGCGACCTATATCAAGGACCGGATTTCCGGCTTCGATGGCGATAGCGAACGCGACCCTCCGAGTGATCTTGAAGCGTTTCCAGGTTTCCTTGAGCGTCAGGCCAAATCAGGCGGAACACCGACGCACAGCCGCCCCTGTTGCGTTGGTGAAATAAGCGTTAAGGATATGACTCCGGTTAAAACCGACATTGAAAATTTAAGGGCGGCAATCAAAGCCCACAAACCGGTCGGCGCATTCATGAACGCGGCGTCTCCCGGAGTCATTGCATTGTTCCAACCCAATCAGCATTACCCGTCTCATCAGGCCTATCTTGAGGCACTGGCCGATGCGATGTCTCATGAATACAAGGCCATCGTTGAAAGCGGTCTCACCTTGCAGATTGACTCTCCCGATCTGGGCCTCGGGCGTCACATGATGTTCAAGAACAAGCCCGAGGAAGAATATCAACAACTGGCCAACCTGCACGTGGATGCGCTGAATCATGCGCTGACCGGCATACCCGCGGATCGGGTGCGCCTGCATGTGTGCTGGGGAAATTACGAGGGCCCTCATCATCATGATGCACCGATGGAGGTTGTTTTGCCAATCGCATTGCGGGCGAACGTTGGCGGTCTGCTATTTGAATCTGCCAATCCCCGCCATGCGCACGAGTGGGAGGTGTTCGCCAATACAGATCTTCCGGAGGACCTGATCCTGATTCCGGGGGTCATCGATTCAACCACAAATTTTATCGAACACCCGAAACTTGTCGCGGAACGGCTCGGTCGCTTTGCCGATATCGTCGGGCGGGAACGCGTCATCGCCGGTACTGACTGTGGTTTCTCCACGTTCGCCGGATTTGGCGTCGTCGATCCTGACATTGTCTATGCAAAATTGAAGAGCCTCGCCGATGGCGCATCGATGGCAAGCAACAAACTCTGGGGATGATGTAATGGGAAACGCTACAGGCACTTTTCGCAAACGGCTCGCCAGCGGTGATCTTTTAATGGGCACCTTCATCAAGACGCCGTCGCCTATCATCGCTGAGGTACTCAGCCTCTCCGAACTCGACGTGTATTGTATCGATACGGAACACGCACCCTTTGGCAGGCTGGAGGTCGACCTTTGCATCAGTGCGTTTCGCGCTGCAGATCGGCCGAGCCTGGTGCGTACGGCCAACGACTCGCCAACAGAAATCAGAAACGCGCTGGACAGCGGCGCCACCGGTATTCTCGTTCCGCATGTCACGAGTGCTGAACAGGCAAGGGCCATTGTCGCAGCTGCTCACTTTGGCGATGGCGGCCGCGGTTATGCCGGATCATCCCGCGCGGCGGGGTACACCACCAAGCAGATGGCCGATCACCTCGCCGACAGTCGCGAACAGACGACGGTCATTGTGCAGATCGAAGATGTTGCGGCACTAGATCATGTCGCCCGGATTGCCGCCGTTGATGGGGTGGATGCCTTGTTCGTTGGCCGCTTCGATCTTGCCGTTGCGATGCAGAAGAGTCCCCTGGATGCAGATGTTATTGCGGCAGTTAGGGATATCTGCGCCGCGGGACAAGATGCGGGCACCGCGGTCGGGATGTTCACTGGCAAGCCGGACGAGATCCCCGAGTGGCGCAAAGCGGGCGCCAGCTTCTTTTTATTAAGTTCCGATCACTCGATGCTGCTGTCAGGGGCGAACGCGCTGGCGCAATCGATGCGGTAAAATTTTCGAGCCGTTTCTGCGAACAGTTGCCGCTGTTCATTCGTGTCAAGACCGCTCGTAATTTCTTCATAGGCACGCCACACTTCGCTGTAACTGGCATGCAGTTTGTCCACCGGAAAATTCGATCCAAACATGGTGCGCTCGCTGCCAAAGATGTCGATGCAGGATTCGACGATGGGACGTATCGAATCGACAGTCCAGTTATGATCGAACATGCCGAGACCGGAGACTTTGCAATACACATTGGGCAGTGATGCCAACAGACCGATACCTTCGCGCCACGACTTGATGCCTGCGCTGGATTGGTCCCACGGCGAGCCGCAGTGGCACAGTGCAACTTTTGTGTCGGGGCAGTCAGCCAATATTTCGGCGACATGCGGTAGTTGTCGCGGCGTAAGCTGCAGGTCAAAGGCAAGCCCAAGCGTGCCGAGAAGACCCAGATGCTGGCGCCAAACCGGGTCATCCAATACCCGCGCACTGCCAGTCGCTCTGTCTTCTTCGTCAGAGCGGCCAATGATCTGGCGCACGCCTCTCAGGCGGGTGTAGGCGCGCTGCGCATCGAGATGATCCGGTGCTGCCGGGTTTTCGAGCTCGCAATACGCAACGATCGCGCTGGGCAGGCCGGCATCGTCACCTGTTTTTTGCAACCACGCCGTTTCCTTGAGTTCGTCGCCGGGCGCGACGCCAACCTGGACATGCACGGACGCATCGAGTTGGTAATGTGCCGCGTCATCACGCAAATTACTGACAAGATAGTTTTTTTGTATCGGCGTCGGGTCGCCAAAAAAACGTTTGACACCCTGCGCCATGAGCCACGGATATTGGCAGGCACTCAGGTCCCAAAGATGATGATGGGCGTCGACAATGCGCCGCATCACGGTGCCAGTGTCTGGCTCAGCACGGCGAGGTCATCAAAAATGGTCATTTCAGCCGCAATCCGGTCATTGATACAGCGCCAATGGCTGACACCCATGATAAACAAAGGATTGCCAGTTGGTGCCACGCCCATCACCTCGCCTTCATGAATGCCGGTCACAGTCCACCGCACAGCAATATCGATACCATTGTCACCAAATGGCTGGCTCGCGACATGATCGATGCTGAAATGCACCGAACCGAGAATTTTTCGCAGGCTTTGGTAGTAGGCGAACACATTTTTACGACCCGAATAATGACGTAACGGAGAACGATGCAGAACACTGTAGGGCGCATGTGTCTTGTCAAACGTCTCCTGATCGGCGCGCCACGCGCTCGCAAGCACACGCCAGGCAAACAGTTCAGGATTCGCGCGCGGCGAAACCGGTTTGTTGACATCATCGGGTACTTCGACCTTGCGCACGCGCCCGGATTCTGACGCGAACCAGTCAACCAGTTCGGCGTTTTGCCGGTTTGCCATGTCGTGTGCTGCGTCGACGGGGTCCGCGCCGAGCTGGATCGCCAGCGTCATGTTATCGCGCACCAGCCATTCCTTGACGATCATGCCATCTTCAATGTAGCAGTCGGCTATGTTGGTCATGCGAATACGTACGCCCGTGGCTGGCCCGTATACCGTCGACCCCCGGTTTGTCGCAAGACTCAACAATCGGTGCGATGTGTAATAGCCATCGGCACTGTTACCCGAC
>JABDLQ010000204.1 GCA_013002925.1 Gammaproteobacteria bacterium
CAGGTGCTCGACGAATATCTGGGTTATGCCGAAGCGCTGGCGCCGATGGTGTGCGATGTTACGGCCGAACTCGAACATCATTTGCGCGCAGAGCATAATCTTTTGTTTGAAGGAGCCCAGGGTGCATTGCTGGATATTGATCATGGCACGTACCCTTATGTCACCTCTTCAAATACGACAGCGGGTGCAGCCGCCACTGGCACCGGGATCGGACCACGCTATTTCGATTATGTGCTGGGCATTGTAAAGGCCTATACCACGCGCGTTGGCGCCGGACCGTTTCCGACGGAATTGTTTGATGCCTCTGGCGAACATATGGCGCGGGTGGGCGCCGAGTTTGGGGCAACGACAGGTCGGCCGCGCCGATGTGGCTGGTTTGATGCCATTGCAATGCGTCGTTCGGTCCTTAATAACAGTGTGTCGGGCCTGGCTGTCACCAAGCTTGACGTGCTGGACGGATTGGATACGTTGAAAATATGTGTAGGTTATGACATCGATGGTGTGCATATGGACACGCTGCCCAATGAAAGCCAGTTGTTTTCACGCTGTGAACCGGTGTACGAAACCATGCCGGGGTGGCAGGAAAAAACCGCGGGCATAACAAAGTATGAGGACTTGCCGGTAAAAGCGCGTCGTTATCTTGAGCGTCTGAGTGCACTGGTAGACAGACCGCTGGCGCTGATCTCAACTGGTCCGGACCGGGACGACACAATTATCCTGACGGATCCGTTTTCCGCATAAGGTATCCCGTAGCCCGCAGTCATTGGGCTGACAACATTGGTGTGCCTTGATAGTGTTTAAACTGCGTTTTTAAGACACGAGCGCCGATCCTTGATCGCGCCGTCTGCCGCGTACAGATCACGGTGTGTAAACCCCACGGTGATGTGCGGATGATAATCCTCCGTAAATGCTGGTAACGGGCCCCCTGTTTGTTTGTAAAGCAGGGCGATCCTGTCACGAATTCTGTGTAACTGTGGCGAGTCCACCACCAGAAAATACGTGCTGTGCAATTCTCCTTCGAGCACCGCCTGGGCACGACCGGTGCAGGCCACTTTAAAGCGCGTAGCCTGAATCGAGTCAGCAACGATGCGGTTAATTTCGTCAATGGCAAGGTACGGTTGCAGGCGCACGAATTCGGGTGGTGTAATGACCGTGATGTGAGCTTCATCACGGTGCTTTAATGGTCGACCCAACTGGCGTTCCAGACGCTGGCGCACATCCGCCACCGGTGCGAAAGGCAGGTTGATCGCCAGATAGCTGGCAAACGCTGTTGTGCCAGTGTGAGGAATAAATTTCATTGGCGATGCCTGATACGTTGTTCCGGCTGATGACAGATCGAAGTTTGAGAATGGCTCGACGATTGTGCAAGACGCTACGTGCAAAAGCACGAGACCCAACATCGGCAAACTAAACGGTCGCGAGCAGCGCGATGAGCGACGCACGGTCACACAGGCATTGATCTCTCGCCGCGGAAACATCTGTGCCTGTGAGTCACGGGCCTGACCTGTGCCAATTTGTAATAGCCCGGCACAAGAATTCCAAACTCGGAATGTGCTGCCTGCGCATTTTGCTCGCAAGGTTTTCTCAGGCGGCCTCAGACTGAGTATCATACGCTGCACCGGGTCGACATCTTGACACGACGGGTCGCTCATAACGCTCCCGGACAAGCGGGCGTTACAGCACACGCCCCGGTTCGTTCGTCGATTCGGCTGCTTTGCCACTGACGACGCAGGCGAGACGTTCAACGAGCGCCAGGGCTATCGATCAAACATATCCCGAACTTCACACTCCGGATAGAAATCCGCTGAACTGTCGCCGGCGTCGGCCTTGACGATCCGGGTGATTTCGCCCGAATCCGAATTCTCGGTTTGAATCGGGTACATGTTTGCGAACTCCCCCTTCATAAACACTGTGAACATGCCGCGATCAACGAGGCCCGCACCGCCCATGTTTTCCATGTAAGCGGCGAACACGTTGTACATGTTCTCCAGGCCCGCTCGGACCTGGCGGCCACCTGGCACTTTGGAGGCGGGGGCCAGCCATACACGATGCAGCCGACCCTTTTCATCCGTTACTTCGTAGCCGTCTCCCTTGAATCCCGCGACCGAGATGGAGTCATTCAATTTTCGAATCTGCACTTCACGTTTCTGCTGTGGAGACTGTGCGTTCATAAGTGGTTGAGTCCACTGCGCCATGGCGCGTTCCTGTTCAGGCGTCATGCCCTGCTTGCGCGCCTGGCGGAGCGCTTCTTCCATCGCTGCGTTGGCCTGACTCATGGCTGCGGCCATCTGGTCATTCATTTGTTTTGCGTCCCTGCCCGACGGCATTCCTGGCGGTGGTGCGGAGTCTGCGGTCATGCGTCGGCAGACATTGCCCTCGACGCTCACCATCGCTTTACCGCGGGATTGATACAGCATCGTATCGCGACTCGCCCCGGCGGAATACCGGGTGGTCATATTGTTGCCACCGGCGACAGCGCCTGAACTGGCTTCAGCATCGATGCCCTGTTCATCGATACGCAAATCTCCTGCGGCATTGGCATGTGTGTAAGTG
>JABDLQ010000207.1 GCA_013002925.1 Gammaproteobacteria bacterium
GTTCTGCGCCCGTGATATGCCTTACCCATGAGATTGGGTAACAACCGATATCCATCGTCACACCACCGCCCAACGCATAGTTCATGCGGATGCCGTTGGTATCGGTCACGGGAATATGGAACGCACCGTCAATCCGTTCAATATGGCCCAGCTCGCCAGACTCGTAGACTTGCCTGGCTCGAATGAATAATGGGTGATATCGATAGTGAAACGCGTCCATGCATACAATGTCGCATGCGTCTGCCACCTCGGCCATCTCCTGCGCCTCGGCGGCATTGCATGCGAAGGATTTTTCACACAACACCGGTTTGCCGGACTTCAGGGCCTTGAGGGTCCACTCCCGATGCGCAGGAATGTGCAGCGGGTTGTACAACGCATTCACTTTGGGGTGTTCAACCACTGCCTGATAATTGTCTAAAACATGCGGGATCTGATGGTGGTGGGCAAAATTCACAGCTCTTGAATGATCACGCGCGGCGACCGCATAGATCATGGCGCCGGGTTCATCCATGCAGGGATAAACCAGTGCTCGCGGTGTGATGCTGGCTGCACCGAGCGTGCCGAATCTAATCATAAGTGTAGTAAGCTACACCCAATTGCAGGAATTACCACTTCATTTTAAGCTATTCAGCGATCGGTTCAGCGCAATAAATGGCGGAAGTGCTTTTCGACTGAGTCAATGACCTCTACGACGCCGGCCACCAGATCATAGTCGGCCTGCGTGGCATGCAGGCGCAACACATGCGCATTGGCACCCCATAGCATGATCGCGACCAATCGAGCCGTACCCAGCGCCTCAGCTGGCTCGTCAAAATCTTTGGCTAAAGACTCAGTAAGCAAGTCCTGATATTGCTGAGCAATACGAATGATTTGCGACGAAATCGTTGGGGGTCCGAAAAGTTGTAGCAGGAATTCGCGATACTGCCGGCCGCCATCGTTTTTCGTAATTTCAGTGGTGGTACTACGAACCCACTCCCGCCAAAACTCGAAAGTCGTGTCCGTGCGCTGCGGATCGGTAATCGCCTCTCTGAACCGGTCGAGAAAATCTTCTCCGCCGGCTGCAGCCAGTTCCAACTTGTTGGAGAAATGCCGATACAACGTTTGCACGTGCAAACCAGCATGTTCCGCGATTGCCTCTAAGGTGGTGTTTTCATACCCCTGGGTCGCAAACAGCGCCTGAGCCGATTTGATCAGACTGCGCCGGGTCGCGGCCTTACGTTTTTCACGCAGTGGAAACTGAGTAGGGCTGCTCACCGGCGGCTGCCCACTGAACTCGCAACCGCAAATCGCCCTGCGGCCTTTTCTAATCGAGACACACTCACCCTTACCACCACAACAAATCACCAGCTGACAGCCAATCCGCCAGCATGCCGCATTAACCGAGAGAGTCAACGTGCAGTTTTTTACAGTTTTGGCATCGGTTTCATCGGAACCAGGGGCTAATCCATCCCAAATTTACAGGGTCCTCATAGGCACATACATACAGGTATGTATAATCTCCGATTAAGGCTTCGGGGTTAGAACAACAATAAAAGTGAAGGCCACAAATGCTCATCCTGACGCGCCGTATCGGCGAAACAATCAAGATCGGTGACGACATCACTGTTACAGTTCTCGGGGTTAAAGGTAACCAGGTTCGTGTCGGTGTTGGCGCACCTCGCGACGTCTCTGTGCACCGGGAGGAAATCTACGATCGCATTCAAACTGAAGGCAAGCAATCCGATGCTGACCCGGCATCGACGGATGACGCCAACAACAACCTGGATTCACGCCCGGACTGACATCAGTCCGTCGAACCGCACGCCGTTCAGCCGCTACGCAGCAGTCTGCTCTATCGCCTTTGCACTCCTGTTCGCGTGCAGCGAATCAAACGATAAAAGCGCGCTGCACATTAAAACCTACCAAGGCGACCTGCAGGGGATTTGGGCAGACGATCAGATTCGAGTTTTTAAGGGCATTCCCTACGCCGCGGCACCCATCGAAGAGCGTCGGTGGCAACCACCCCATGCTCCGGAACCCTGGTCTGATGTGCGATCCGCAAATGAATTTGGCCCGGCCTGCTGGCAAACACCGAGCCCGGACGCTTTTGTCTGGTCAAGACAAGAGTTTCCACGCTCCGAAGATTGCCTTTATCTGAACATCTGGAGCGATGCAGGCAACACATCCAAACCCGTTATGGTGTGGTTTCATGGCGGTGCGCACACCGGTGGGATGAGTCATGAAAAAATCTTTGATGGCACCCGACTTGCCAGCAAAGGTGTCGTTCTGGTCAGCATCAACTACCGCCTGGGACCCCTCGGGTTTCTCGCTCATCCGCTGTTGAATCAAGAATCCGCACAGAAAAGCTCAGGCAACTACGGTCTGCTGGATAAGATCGCTGCGCTGAACTGGATCAACGAAAACATCGCACAGTTCGGTGGCGACCCCAACAACATCACTATATTCGGTCAGTCTGCCGGATCACAGAGCGTCTGCACTTTGATGGCCTCACCGCTCGCAAACGGCCTGTTTCACAAAGCCATCGGCCAATCGGCAAGTTGCGTCAGTCCATTGCCCAGTCCGGACCCCGATGGCAAACGGCGCGGC
>JABDLQ010000209.1 GCA_013002925.1 Gammaproteobacteria bacterium
GGATAGCGACTCGGACAGCGACTCGGATAGCGACTCAGACAGCGATTCGGACAGCGACTCGGATAGCGACTCAGACAGCGATTCGGACGACGATCAGTGCACACGTTGCAATGCAGTGATAGACACACAATTCTCAGCAGACTCATACTCCGCCCAGGTCTCTTCCAGTCGACCCATCCAGGCGGTGGTTATGCTTTTCAGTGACGGCTCGATCAAGCGGGTCTACGGGATATCAGGTTCTACTGCTATCGTGTCGGGTACCGGTGGCAATACCGGCAAACTGATCAGCGGTCTCTGGGTGATTCTGGATTGCGCAAACCCAAAAACCGATCTTGACTTTTTACCGTATTTTCCCAATGAAGCTCTTGTCAATCTGATACCGGTTATCAGCATTGAAGGGAATCGATACATCTATGAAATTCAATATTCACTGGAAGAGGCAGCGTTTAACGTGACTTTGTCTGAACCTGTGCCCTTCGGTGGTCGGTCGGTGTATGTAGATTACACCACTATCGACAACTCAGCGGTGGCACCGGAGGATTTTATCGAGCAAAGCGGGACTCTGGAGTTTCGTCCAGGTGAAGTACATAAAACAATTGTCATACTGATTCCCAGTGATGACGTGCAAGAGGATTCGGAAACATTCTTCATTGAAATCAGTAATCCGGAAAATGGGCTCATTGGTGTGCCGCGGGCCACCGGGCGCATCATCGATACCCTCAACGACTTTTAGAATAGCTGGCCTTATCGCGGCCTTTTAACACGGCGGAGGTTTATTCCTCCGCCTTTTTTGTGGGGGTAACAACGGACACGTTCCACGAAGACCAGGCCGTTTGCCCAGGATTCGTGAACCTGATCCCAATTTTAAGACTTTTGGGCAGTATACTTTTATTCTTAACCCAGCAAATCACCCTGTGCTGTCCCGCCTATGAATTTACGCCGCATTACCAATACTGCCGTTGCATTGACAGAAGCCGTGCCGGATCTGATCAGCGATGCGCTGCCGGCGTCCCAGGTTGCGGCTGCCATTGAACGGGGCTCATTTCGGCCGGCAGAAGATGAGGCGATCGCGTATTGGTTTTCAAGATATTTGACGCTGCGCCAGGATCTTTGGGACGTGCTGCAGGATGTAGATGACGAAGTGCATGTCGAGCTCAAGGCCATTCGCTCGTTACAGGAGTGGCGTTTTTTTGTTGTCGGTTTTGCCGCTGCCTGTCTGCTGATACGGCTGGATCGTTTTCTTGTGCACGAGTTTGCCCTGCACACTCTGATGCAAAGAAAACTAAACGAAGCGTTTCCGGAGTACCGAATCAAGCGCAAACAGTACAGCGCCATATTCTCGGCATATACCGATGCATCCAATATGATGCGGCTCAATGATGCAATTAAACTGGTGCGAAAAAAGCGTCGCAAAATACGATCGCTTCGGCAAGATGAATTTGTGGGTGACATTGTTGGACAGATGCCAAAGCTGCTTGCGTACCTGGATATTAGCAAGCGCTCCTACTTAAAGCGCGCGCTGGCTTATTTGCGCCACAAATGGCGGCGTCGTGGAGCTTCGGCCAGACACAAGACTATGTTTGCACTTTTTGAGGTCGGCGGGCGGCTCGCCGCTAAACTAAATCCCGGCAAAGAGAAGCAGGTAACGCCAGCAGTGCAAGAGCAGTTACTGGAAATACTGCAACCGGGTGATATTTTTGTCACCCGACATCGATACGCCCTTACCAACTATTTTTTGCCTGGCACATGGCCCCATGCCGCGCTGTACATTGGCAGTGAACAACAACGTGAGGGTCTTGGGATCAAAGTTTCTCCACCCATCGCACATCGCTGGCGTGGCGCCAAATGCACTCTGGAAGCATTGCGCGATGGCGTGTTGTTTCGGCCGCTGACCGAGACGCTTAACGTTGATGCAGTCGTCGTTGTGCGGCCCAATCTCAGCCACGACGGGATTCGCACAGGGATTGAGCGTATCGTCCGGCACGAGGGCAAATTGTACAATTTTGACTTTGATTTTTTCAGCTCCGATCGCTTCGTGTGCACCGAAATTGTCTATCGCGCATTTGATGGGCTGGAAAATGTGCAAATACCATTGACGGACAGGGCGGGCCGTAAAACTCTGACTGCCGAAGACATTCTGGATCTTGCCATTGATACACCGATGTTTGACCTGGTTGCCGTGTTCGGTTATCCCGCAGAAATTACACGGTTGATGGTTGGCGACAGTGTGGCAGACGTGGTCGAGCGTAGTTATCGATAAGGTCCAGAGAGGTGTTGTACCCAATCTCCGCCTGATCGTGTGTTCTAAGGTATTGCCAGAAGCCGGAACTTTTCAGGTGGGTCCGAGGTCGGTAACAGTCCGGGCACAAGGAAAATTCAATGCAAAATCGCCTGTCGTTGTTTTATATGTTGACTGGTCTGTTAGCTCTGCCGACGGTGACTATGGCCGACGCAAACATTCGAGCCAGTGCGCCTGAGGCGCATGAATACACGGTGCAGGTGCGGGAATCACTCGATGCACTGGATGTGCGGGCGCAGTTCAGTCACCCGGTGACAGCGGTAAAGCTTGATGATGCAGGTGCAAGACGTCACGTCAGAGCACTGCGCCATTGTGATTCGGATCGCTCCTTGCCATTTATCCGCGGAAGCATTGACGCGGCGGTGTTCTGTATTGAATATACCGTACGCCTGAAAAACATTCGGGGACGCGCCTATGGCAGCAGCCGGTACTCCCATATCAAGGATCGGATTACTACCCCCGGACAATGGATGCTTTTGCCGGCATCTTCCCGAGATAATATTCAGGTAAACTTTACAACGCCACCCGGCATCAACGTGTCGGTACCCTGGAAGAACATTGATGGAGATCGGTTCGAGTATGGTCGCTACTCGCTCAGCGCCGATGCCATCACAGCATTTGGGCGCTTCGAAAAGATCATTATTCCTGTTTCCGGGGGAGAGTTGCGGGTGAGCATATTACGCACGGAATATGAGTCGCAAGAAGAAAAAATCACTCACTGGTTAAAAGCCGCCGCAGAAAATGTGACCCGGGTGCACGGCAGTTTTCCTCTCAAGTCTACCCAGGTTGTGGTTATTCCGGTTAACGGACGGTCTAACGAGGCCGTGCCATTTGGCCGGGTGATTCGGGACGGGGGTGAGGCCGTACAATTTTTTGTCAACACCAGGCGACCGCTCGATGAGTTTACCGGCGACTGGACCGCAACTCACGAGTTCAGTCATTTATTGTTTCCCTATGTAGAAGACCGTTGGGTTTCTGAAGGCCTCGCTTCTTACTATCAAAACGTTTTAATGGCTCGTGGTAAAGAATACACCCCGCGGCGTGCCTGGCAAAAGCTGTATGAGGGTTTTGAACGCGGCAAGCGTTCGGCACCAGGCATGTCACCACACAGTGCAACGTTTGGTAACGGGGGGCTTATGAAAGTGTACTGGAGCGGTGCAGTATTAGCCCTAATCGCGGACGTAAAATTGCGCGAGTTGTCCGACGGCAGGGAAAGTCTTGATACGGTGGTACGCCAACTCAGATATTGCTGTTTGCCGTCGCGAAAAATATACTCCGATCGCGATTTTTTTATCGAACTGGATCGGCATACCGAACACAAAATTTTCAAAAAACTATACGATGAGTATGCTCATTCGGCCGGATTCCCGAACTGGCAGCGAGTGTTTAGCACGCTGGGTATTGCGGTTAGTGGTGCTCGGGTAAAACTGGTAGAGGCAGACGGTAAGGCCATTCGCGATGCGATTATGCAGGGACCGGCGACGCCATCAGGGTGAAAATCTCTGCAAAGATAACCAATACTGCTGCGACTGGATGATTTGCAGGTACAGCTTTTGGTCAGTGGGCCGGGCGAGTACGGTGGCCAGGGTGGCTCGCAAGACTGTAGCGATACTCAATCAGACTGAAACATTACGTGCCTGCATCAACTCTGCGACTGGCATGCCGTAAAATTCTGCTCTCAGGGATCCGAACGCATACGCCGGACACGGTGGTCCGTGTTGCCGTAGCAAGCCTCAATCAATGTCGGATGCCTGTTGCTTGCATAACAGATGCTTATTATTCCCGTAGCAAGCGTAATGTTAGGCACATCCATTCGAACTACGGGGTGATGCGATCACGGTAATCGGCGGGTGCATCGACAGGCCGCAAAACCGTTTATTTCTCCTTGATAGCCTCCCGTAACTGCTGCAGGCGGCTGTCATCCGCGGCAACGCCCAGTGCCTCGATCCGGTTCAGAAGTCTGGTGGTTATCCGGGTGTTATTGAGATGTTCTGCGGCATGTTGTGCTGCCAACAGTAGCGCCGGGACTGCCAGTGGATCTTGTGGAAAGCGCTGTGCAAAATCCTGCAGTAATGTGATGCCCAAACGGAACTGACCGCTGTCCATGGCCGCACGGCCAAGCGCAAAAGTATCCCGCGGGCCGTGGGGTCGA
>JABDLQ010000212.1 GCA_013002925.1 Gammaproteobacteria bacterium
CATCCCCGGCAGAATGACCGCCCATACCATCGGCAACCACCCAAAGACCTTTCCATGGCAATTCCAGGCAAGCATCTTCGTTGATACGCCGTACTTTACCGGCATGCGTCAACGTTGCTGAAGTCCATTGAAAATGGTCTGCGCTCATACATCCACCATTGAATCTTCACTGTGCAGTTCTTCGTCTGCGGCGCCGCCGATGGTGTGCCAACCGGAGTCTCTCCAGCGCCCATCCAGCATTCCGGTATAGGCATCCACATCAGGCAGCCCGGGACTCACCAGCAAACTCGGTGCAATTAGTTCCGAGCCGCTGGTCCACCATAAACTGAAGTGACCAAAACGATTTTTGGCCAGCAACTCTGAAACCCCCTGCAATGCCGCTCCCGCACGATCAACGGTTTGCAGCGGGATCTGCCAGCCACTGCGTAACGTCGTCACATCGGTATCCGGTAGCGACACGTTATCCTGGTCATAACATGGCCCCAGGTTTGCAACTGTCTGTGCGAAGTCATCGAGACTGAAATCTTCATCGTCCAGCGCCGATAACGCGGCGTCTTCAGCCTGCGCAAACCAACCGCTGGCATTTAACATCGTGAACACACTTGCAGCCGGTGGTAACGGCGCTGCCACAGTTAGCGGAAAGTAGCGGCCGACTCGATCGACGCTTGGGATCATCACGCCGCTCCAGCCCTGCTCGCCACCGATACCCGGTAGCAAAGTGAAACGCCAAACCGGGCTGCTCAGATAAATTTCCAGCCAGTGCTCACCCAGGTGAGCTTTACTGCTCGCCACGCAGCCTTGCAGCCAGCCGTCCCAGGCACTGACAAAAGATCCGGGTAGCCGGCGCTTCACAAAATCACCGAGCGCCGGAAGTTTACCGTAGAAGCCCGGCGTCAGATCAGGAGCGCCGGTCACAATCTTTCCGGACATGAAAACCCGCTGAGATCGCTTAATTCAAATGGATTGTAGCTACTCTTGGGGTCAAGCTCGAAGCTGGCTTGTCGTGACCCGACGCTGAAGGTCACCTCGTAACTATCACCAAGACCTCCAACCGCGCGCATGGTCGCGGACTCAAGCAGCCGAAACCATCCCCAGTCTCCGTCTTCGTCACGCGCCGAAGGCGCCGGAGACTGAGGGGTCAATTCGATGCGTACCGCTGAAGAGTCCTGACCCGGCCAGCTAAACTGCACTTCCTGAGTGGGCCCGTGATCGTAGCTGATACGACTATCACCGAGCACCAGGACGAGCTTGCTGATGGAGCGATCCATGTCCATCGGCTTTAATCCGAACCGCACCTGGGGTGAACTTCCGGAGCGTCTGAAATAGGCTTTGCGGATGCGCTCGGCACGTTCAAACTGAGCCAGCGCTGCGGTGCTTGCACCGCGCATTTCCGCTTTCCATTTCCAGGGCCTGGACGCAGTATCGACGTAGTCTTTCAGATGGGTGCTGAAAAAGCTGTCCATATCGCCCCCGTTACCGAAAAAATCACCGAAATCATCCAGTTTGATCTCGCGACTGGCACCGCGTTCAAACGGATAGCGCCCCGCGATCGTGTCATAACAACGGTCATAGCCATCACTGCGCCACAGGTCATTGAGATAGCTTCGTGTGCTGCCGGCCATCACTCCCTTGACCCCACCGACCATGGTATTGACAACCGCAGCCACCATCGGGTCCTGGCCGCGGGTTTTGCGACTCAGTTCGGCGCTGACACTCTCCATTTTACCGGCATGTTCAGTGGCCATTTTGGCGCGATCAGATGACTGCTCAATCTCATCCAGCATGACGTAGAGTTCATCGAGAAGCTGCAACACTTCATCGAACAGAGAATCACCGCCATCTGCATCCGTCATGCTGCCGAGCTTACCCAGCTTTTTTGTGCCGACACCGGTCAGCATCCGTTGTCGCGGCGTCATTGACACTCGCGGCAGGCGGGGGCCTGTTCTTCCGGTTGTACTGCGAATCTTGCTCTCAACACTTTGTTCAAGCGCCCGTGCTTTCTTGGCAGCTCGCGATATTTTGTCCATTGCGCCTGCTTCGTCTTCTTCACGTTGCAGCGTCGTCTCATTGACAACCGCAAGAGCCAGCTTTTTCAGTGGTGACTGTTGAGGGTGCGACAGAATCCGCAGAGTTCTGACAGTCTCTTGCAGGCTACTGGGTTTGATCAGTGTCAGATCGGACAGCAGGGAAGCATATTTTTCCTCGTAATCCGAGAGATACAAATTCAGTACGTCATCCGCCAGTTTTTCGGTGTCAACATTTTCCAGCACGTCCTCACCAAGCACCCAACTGTCGCTGTCCAGGTCCTGGCTCTCTTCATTGGCGTATTTGTCAAACACCTGGTGATAACCGGTGTAGGTATACAGACCGTCAATGCCGTCAGTAAGCTCTTTGCCGCTTTTGCGCCGAAAGACTATCCCGGCATCATTGCCGGCCGCGCGGCGCACGGTAAATGGCTCCAGATCATCGGCGCTGGCACGCTGGCGCACGCGCGCATACACCCGTTCGGCCGGTGTGATACGCCGGGCATCGCGTCGCGCGCGTTCGATAAGATCCTCATCCAGAGCCTCGGGCAACGCGCCCGGCATGTTGTTGACCAGCGCCAGCGCATGGCGATTGAGATCATCCATTTGTGTGCGGGTCGTGCCGGTCGGAAGGTCATCTTCCCACAGCACTTTCCAGACCGTCCGGACAAACAGCGGGTCGTAACGCTCATGATCCAGCATCAGATAGGCTTTCAATGCATTGAACAGCATTTCCGGGTTGTCCCAGCCGCGGCGAAGCTGCACCTCCTGGTCGAGCATGACCCGTGGCAAAAACGTATTGCCCAGCAGCCGGATGTAGGCGTTTTCTGCCGCACGGCCTATGCGCTTGCCCTGATAAAGACCGAAGCCATGCAGCCACGGGGTGCCTTTTTCACGCTCCGCGTACCCGCCGGGCATCTGCTCTGCCTGGGTTAATAATTCCAACGCGTCCAGAGGGTGGTTTTGTCGCGCACCCAGGTTGGCAGCAGTCTCCTGCAATTCACTCGTCTCCAACTCGCTTTGCGCAATCAACTCACGGTTGTTCAGGTAACTGAATGTCCAGGCAATGATCGCCACGACGGCAAGCACCAGCACCGCTGCATAAGATGCACGTTGCAACCACGCGCGTTGAATTTCCAGACGCCGGTTGGTTCCCGCTAATTCGGATTCCGTAAACGCCACTTTTTGCAGCAGGTCGGCAATAAAATAACTGCGCCCCTGACCGCCTTGAGCGGCAACCGATTGACGTTCCAGTCCAAACGTACGCGCCATTGACCCCATCAAACGATCAATCGGCGTACCTTCCTGCGTGCCACTGGTAAAGTACATCCCGCGCCACATAAACGGTGGGTCATAGCGACTGGGTTTGAATATTTTCATCAGAAAATCGTTGACAACCGGTTTTAGCGCCGCGACCTGGCGGGGAAAACCGAAAATTTGTCCGCGGCGCTGTACATCCTGTTCCTGATGCAGACGCTGGGTCACCCGATCGTTCAGGCGGTTTACCAGGGCGTCGTACTCACCGCTAAACGCAGCCTCAAAATCAAACTCGGCATTCTGATCGAGTAACGGCAGTGTAAAACCCCAGACCTGCTCCCGGTCGCCCTGCCCCAGGTCATCAAAATACTCCATAAACCCGTTCATCAGATCAGACTTGGTGAGCATCACGTACACTGGAAAACGAATGCCGAAACGCTCATACAGTTCCTGCACGCGCGTTTTGATGGAAGCCGCATGGGCCGCGCGTTCCGCATCGCTCAAGGTCAGCAAATCCTGGACGCTGATCGCGACAAACACTCCATTGATGGGACGCCGTTTGCGATGTCGCTTAAGCAAATCCAGAAAACCAAACCACGCCGTGCTGTCTACTTCGGCATCGCTGTCCTGGGTGGTGTAGCGGCCTGCAGTATCGAGCAATACCGCTTCATTGGTAAACCACCAGTCACAGTTGCGGGTACCGCCAACCCCCTGCAGTGCTTCCTTACCGAACTGGTCGGCTAACGGGAATTCCAGCCCGGAGTTAACCAGTGCCGTCGTTTTACCCGAGCCCGGGGGTCCGATAATGATGTACCACGGCATCTCATACAGCGAGGTTTTGCCATCCCCTGATTTTTTCAGCAGTTTGACAGCATCCTCAAACCGCTCTTTGAGCAGCCCCACTTCTTCCTCGCCCTCATCAGGCGTTTCCGGTGCCTCACTTTCAACAATCCCGTCGACGATGCCGGTATTGGCTTTGTCCGAGCGAAATTTTTTCCACAGTGCACGTGCAATCATCAATACGGCGATGGCGCCAATCAAAATTAATCGCCGGTTTTCAGGCTCCATGAAATAATTTTCATTGAAGGCCAGTAGCGGACTGAAGAACCAGATAATGAAAGCCAGGGCCAGAAAGCCCAAAATGCCAATCACCCACGGATTGATAAAAATCGATAATATTTTTTTCACTGAAACTCCCGTGCAGTCCGTCGTGGATGCTGCACATCCCATTCCAAAATGCTTCCGCTTATTGCCCCCGGATGCTCAGAGTGATCTCAACACGCCGATTCAGGGCCCGATTCTCTCTTGTATCGTTTTCCACCAGCGGTTCCATCTCGCCACGACCTTCCGAGCGCATACGCTCCACCGCGACACCATTTTGCTCCAGCCCGCGCATGATGCCATCGGCACGTGCCTGTGACAGATCAGTATTCGTCGGAAATTTGAGGCGCAAACTGCCTGAGATTGGCACATTGTCCGTGTGACCAATAATGGTAATCGGGCCTGTTTCGCGGTTCAGTGCTTCGGCGACACGTGTCAGTAACGGGCGCCTCTCGTTATTTACCCGGGCACTACCGGGCGCAAATAATCCGGTCCCGCGCAATGTTACGATACTGCGGCCCGGGCGATCTTCCACCCCGACTACGCCTTGCTGAATTTCCGGTGCCAGAAACTCCTGCAGGTTGAGACGACGCCCCTTACTGACGCGACGGTTTACCAACGACACCTGCTCACGACCAATTGCCTGGAGTTCCTGCACGATCGGCGCCGATTCGTTGGCGAGCTTGAACTTGAAGCCCATGAACACGGCTGCCAGGATCGCCGCGGCAGCAGCCGCCACCGCCCATAGCGGTACATATTTTTGCAATGGATTGCGCAAATCCTTGACGCCGCGCCAGCGCGGTGAGAGTTCCTGATCCGGATCGCCTCGCTGGGTTCGAATCAATTGATACAAACGATCCCGGATCGCGTTCAGTTCCTGGCGGCCGCGTGCCTCTACGCGATATTTTCCTTCAAATCCCAGCACCAGAATCAGATACTGCAGCTCGATCAGGTTGATGTTGTTTACCGGATCCTGACTCACCCGGTCGAGAATCGTAAAAAACTTCTCGCCCCCCCAGCCTTCACGATGAAAATTTGACAACAGCGTACGTTCACCCCACTTGCTGTTGGCGCCCCAGGGGGTACTGAGCACAACCTCATCGAGGAATGTGCACAACGCATAGCGACCGGCAAGAACCGATTCAGGTTTGCAGCCCCGCTGGCGAGCGGTTTCCTCAAATTGTTTGATTTCGGCGGCGACATGCTGATTCAAACCACCGGGGTCAGGGTGCGACACGCTATTTTTTAGCTGCCCGGCCAGGGCTAACAACGCGCTGGCCGAATCCACCAGCGGATTCAATCCTGGCGTTACCACTTGTGGCGCACTGGCCCGACGCGGCGGACCACCTGCGCCACCGGGAGCAGGGGTTCGCGGTGGCGGCGGCTGCGGTGTTGAGGGTTTGGGCGCAGAACTGCGACGTCCGCCCGGCGTGGGTTTTAGTACCGTTCGGTCGCTGTCGTCATCGCCAAAAAACGGATCGTCAGTGGTCATCCGCCTAGCCCCTGATTGCCCAGAACTCTAACTGGATACCTGGAAAGTCGCCGCTCAGGTGCATGGCAAACCCACCGGACTTGGTGAGCTCTTCCCACAGCTTGTTGGTGCGATCCAGCTCAAAATAAACATTGCCCGTGTGATAGGGAATTTGCCGCGGCGCCACTGGTAACGGCCGAATCTGAATGCCTGGCAACTGCAAATTGACCAACTCCTTGATGCGTTCCACCGCGCCGATCTTGATCTGCATAGGTAAAGATTTGCGAATCTGTTCGGTGGGCATATCCGCCGCCACTGCCAGTACAAATGAGGCATCTCCCAGCAAGGTGCGATCGGCCACGTGCGCTACACGTATCCCGTAACTGCGTTCTTTGAGCGGAATCGACACTGCATTTTGTTCCAGCACCATGCTCAAAGACTCACGCAGTGCATCTTTGACCGGCGCAAAAGTAGCCTGCAAATCATCATGGCGATAAGAGGGAAATTGCGGTGCACGCTTGCCGGACGCAGTAAACGTTGCAAGCTCACCGGCGATCTGGACCACTTCACGATACAGCGTTTCCGGATGCAGGTTCGCCAGTGGCGCCAGGTGTGCCACCAGCGGTTCGTAACGGTTAACAACCTGTAGCATCAAAAAGTCAGCCAGCTCACCGGCACCACGCCCGGAGCTGGTTGCCCGTGCCGCCAGGGCCTCGCCCCGATGATGCAGCAAACCTTGCAGTTCATTGACAAACCCGGCCAGTTGATCGGCCGCCAGGCAATCAAGCACCGGTGGAATAAAGCTGTCGTCGAGCATCACCTGTTTGTCGCTGCGCACTTCAATAATGCGGGCCGCACCAAGACAGGCGTATTCACCACGCGGTTCCGCTTGCAACAGATATCGAAGCCGCAAATTGCCCACCTGGACCACCGCGGTGTCTACCGTTTGGCGGGTCGCATCGCGCACGTCGTACTCGCGTGACGAGAGTCGCGCCAGGCCCTCCGCATCATCCCCGTCATCCACTTCCAACGTTCCCGGCCGGCGCGCTGGCAAGCATAAATAAACGACCGTATTGCGCATGTCATCCGAAACATCCATCGGCGCTGGCGGCGCATAATCATCCGGAATATTAAATGGTGTGCCATCCGGAAATACGCCGCTGGCCGACGCAATACTAAACTTGCCGATCGCCAATAGCTCGTTATCTATTTTTATGTGTTTTAAACCCCATGCGGCAGGTCGCAGGTTGGCACACCGCTGCTCTACATAGTGTTCGATATAGCGGTCGTGTTGCTGGAAATGCTGGGGCCTTAAAAACAACCCCTCAGACCAAACGACCTTGTTGTTCCACGACATGCAGTTCTCCGCTTTATTCTGGTTTTTTGGCTTTTCTGGCTATTCCGGGGGCTCGTCAAACTTCAAAGTGATCGTGCGATCCTCGAGATTGACGAGCATTTGTCGTTTATCAAAAAACTTGATGAGTTTATCTTCCGGCAAGGCCAGTGACGTCCGCCAAATGGCGTTTTCTATATCCCGAAACGCCGCCAGCACGCCGATGACGCGCGCAGCGGGATCGAATTCTGCCTCCAACTGCTTGCTGCTGCCAGGCTGCATCATGATTTCCTGGGAGGACAACAAGTCCGCTGCAAGCACCGCATCCGCGTCACGATAGAGCGAGAAAAAATCGGCCCCCTGAAATGTGCCCGGCGTTTTTAGCTGATAGATGCGCACAACCACAGGCTTGGAAATTCCGTTGCGATCCGGATTCAGTGTCTCCGACGCAATGATCTGCGCCTTCATTTTAACGGGTTCCGGTGGCTTACTGGCACATGCGGTCAAAGCACACATCAGGAAAATGGCAATGCCAAAGCGAAAGTATCGATTAATCATGGCTGTCCTTAATGACGAGCGTTAGGCGCAACGATCACGCAATGGTTTTGTATCAGGATAACTTGTCTATCTGATCCTGATAAGCCTTGGCAAATTCCTCACCGTATAAAGCCAGTATATTGGATTTTGCCTCGGTTGAAATCTGTTGATAATACTCCTCATACATTTCCCAGTACTTGGCTTTTCCCCGCAACGCCGCCATCGGGCTGTGTTTGAGGTTTTTGTGGAACCTGTCTTCGAGGTTATTCGGCTCAAACTCTTCCATGATTGAAGTCAATGCGGCACTCAAACCGGCCATCATCGCCATCTGATGCGCTTTTATGTCTTCAATCGCCTCGCGTAATGCTTCCACCGGTGCCATGTACCCCTGCTCCTGCGGGAATAACAGCTTGGTCAGCGCCTCATCCGTGCTGACTGAAAACTTGAGCGGGTTGTTTTTTGCCGACTGAATCACTGTGCGTGCAATGCGCAATTCACTTTTGAGGTCATCCCGCGCGCGCAACACCTCCATGATCCCCTCTACCACCTCGCGAAACACACTGCCGGCCAGTTGAAACACCGCATTGGCAGCCTGTGGTGGCATGCGCGACGGATCAACACCTGCTGCAGCCAGCAAACGCTGTAATCCTTCTGCGCTGCCATCTCCCAATGCCGGGATGGGTTGCTGCATCGTGCTCTCAGTCGATTGAGGGTAACTGCCAGTTGGTTGCGGTGGCTGCTGCGCTGGTCCGGCAGGTTGCTGCGGTTGCTGAAAAGTTCCGGTCGCTTGTGGCGACTGTGGAAACGCGCCGGTGTGCTGCGGAAAAGCGCCCGTCGGCGACGGCCCGGTTACTGAAGGCCCCACGGGCGGCAGGCCCGCAGGATTAGCGGGTGCGCTTTGTGCAGGCGCAGGTGGCGGCGTCGGTGAGGACGGCGGTGCAGGTGCTGCAGCGGGAGGCGCAGCCTGTGCTGGCGGCGGTATATTTGCCTGCGGCGGCTCCGGAAAAATCGTTGCATCCACCCAGTCATCCGGTATCACGCCAGTGCTCGCATGAGGTGGGTTGAAGTTCTGATCCAATGGTGACACGTGGTCCGGTGTGGCACCTGCATCTTGCGGCCATTGTTCCTGTTGTGGGGTATCGGCAGTCAAATCCGGTGTATCAAACGCCGCCAGTGGATCAAGCATCGGATCCTCCGTAGCAGGAGGAGCGGCCGCCGGTGACTGAGGGCCGGTCATCGATGCGGGCGCGGCAAAAGGGTCATCGTCCGTGCCCATCAGTGCATCCAGAGGATCCAGGCTCTGCCCTGCACCGGGAATCGAAGGATCGATGCCTGCTACCGGTGAAGCGGGCGCCGCAGGCCCTTCCTGAGCGTCATTAAAAAAAGAATCGGTACTGAAATTGGTCGCCGCCGATTCGACATTCGGACCAGATGCCGCCGCGCTACCAATACTCACCACAATTTCATAGTCACCCACAAACAGGCGGTCGCCATCATTGAGCGGCACGGTATGACCGTTACCGATCAAAAACCCCGGATCGTTCACAAACGTACCGTTCGTGCTGGTATCCGTGAGATACCACATGCCGCTGTCATAGCTCACGGTCGCATGCCGGCTCGAAACAAAGCGCTCTGCATCTGGCAAAATCCAGTCATTGCCATCGACACGGCCCAGTGAGCCGCCCGTCTCCTCGAATTGAAAAGTAGCGGCAGCCCCCATGGCTTGTGCCTGTTGACTAACAATCTGAAGTGTTAGCGACAAATGTCATTCTCCGTACATGCAGCAGCAAAGTCACACCCGATCTTTAGAACTGTGCGATCTGGACATAGTAATCGTATCTCTGATGCTTTTCTCATGCGATTTCTGATAGCTATTTCCCGCAGCGTTTTCCGCACGCAGGTTTTAAATCTAATAATATCAGAAGTTTCCGGCCAACTTTGAAATAGTGTTTTTACGTTGCGTTGCGGCATTTTTAAGGTGAACAAATACAAGATTCTTCCAACTAGTGAACGCGCTTCAAATCCGACGCTTCCAGACCCCCGTATGTCGATTTCCATTAGTAGTACGTGGCATCTGACAGGCCGTGCTTCCGGCATAGATCTTTTACCTTCATCCCGGCAACTGCCTCTTTAAGAATCGATACGATCTGGGACTCTGTGAATCGGGACTTTCTCAATTGAACCTCCTGATTAGAGAGTGCCATAAGGCTCTACATATTGCTGTCGCCCAGATGGGGAAGATCACGACATGTTCGTTGGCCAAAAAAAAGGGTATCAAACGACTCGTAATAACTCGCCGCCAACATTCGTAATGGCATTTTCGGTGAGCTCAGCTAACAACTTACCGCTAATCACATACTCACTACGCTCTTTGTCTATTCTAAACAAATGAGGAAATTTTTTGACCTTACCTGAATCCAGGACAAATTCCTCAATATCCTCAACCTCATCATCTTCATCATAAGTAATACCACTGGCTTTCTCATTTAAGCAATCCAGTCCTCCAATCGGGTTCACAAAACAATAATCATTTGAGTGAACTCTTTTCTTATGGTTGTACAGCGCGAATGGCAAATACTCAATTTCACTGTCGGCACACAGTTTTTCAATTATTTTTCTGGCATCGGAATTAACGATAAAAAACCCGCATGTATTACCAATCATCCCTGACAGTTTTATCCCCGGATTTTCATCATTCAGGTAAATTTTCGCATTGGTTGGATAATGATCTTTTGCAACCCGACCTCTGCCCATGCGATACCCACCGCCACCCATTCCTTCTGGCTCGTCTGTAATCAGGCATAGAGACTCGTCATTCAGGTCACCAGCTGTATTTAACAAAAAATAGTCCATTGGGTTTGTCCTTTTCAATTCAGGTTTAAAACTCCGACTTTTTCATATCATCAAGTGATGGACTGCTCGATTTCTTGATTTTTGGATAGAGTCCAGTAGAAATGTTTTCTATTTTCTTTTTTAACGTTTTGTAGTTAGGTTTCTCATGATCATCTAACTTCTCTCTTATCGACAACATGATTTTATCAGTTTTACTTGCGACATTATTGCTATAGGCCGAGTGGTTTCGATGACTTGCCGTTTTTCGATGCACTGGCAATCCGAGTGCCTTCGCAATCGGTTTGTCCAACGGTAGCATTATCATGTTCTTCTTTTCGTTGACATTATACTTTTCTTTCAACAGCCCTTGCCTGACAGTATCAACAAAACTTGCACCCACTTTTCCTATAGAGTTACGCAGAGTACTGTTCGGCACAATATGATGTGCTTCATGCCAATAAGGTATGTAACACTGATGAAAGAAATTTTTACCTTTTACATTCCAATCGCCTTTTTTAGGCTGTTTAAGTGAATACTTGTACCAGTCCGGAAATATCACACCATCTTTTTTTATTGCGGCGGTTGATACACGACCTGTTTTCTCAGCCAGGCTCTTGTATTTTGGCCAATTGTACAAGCCTTTATCGCCTTTCATCTGCATGTAGGACTGCCAGCGATGGGAGCAGGAATTGTTTGCTCCCTTGCTTGGGATAGAAGCGACATGCCGGTTCAGGCATGAGCCTCCCGCGCTGCCCCCGACTTTATTGTGTCCTAGTTTTTTCTCCTCATCGGAGGCATGTTGTTCTTCTGATGTGGGCATTTAAATATCTCCCATTAACCCCAAATTATTACGGCGACTGATATCAATAACATGATTATCGATGTTCTGATCCATGTTTTGCGTCGCAATTCGCTACCCCCATCTGCCTTACGTTTATCAATTGCTGCCGCGGCAACAAGTAACGCAGAAACGATCATCAATATGACTATACCCCTGGGCATTTACGCTTGCAGCTGTCCGGCAAAATACCACTTGCCAGCTTCAAAGTCGGGTTCTACCTGATTCGCCCAGGCGTTGATCTGTACCAAAAACCGCTCTTGCTGGTGTACCGGTAAATCAGCTTCAAAGGGTATGGGGATGCGGTAGCGACACACCAGCTCTTCGTAAATTGCTCCTCTGACGGCATTCGGCGTGGTAGTCGAGGAAAGACTGGATGCCAATGCTCGCGGCCCATACGGCATCCCGGCTCTCCATCGAATACTGCGATCAAACTTGTCCCGGTGCTCCGTCAGCCAGCGTCGCCAATCAGCCTTCCCGCGATTTGCCTGGGTCTGCCAATGACCGTAGGGGGTTTTATCTTGTCTCGATGGCAGTTTTCCCTCGCGCTCGTACACTTCACGCTCCTCTTCAAACAGCTCTTCTTCGTCAAATTTATCTGCTACAAAAATTTCACTTTGCAGGGACGCACCTGTGATTGTATTCAGGGCAATAGCCGCTGTGGCACCCAATTCTTCGTGCCCAAGAACATCCAAAAGCGGTGTTACCGCAGACAAATCACCCAACAAGCCCAACGACTGGATAACATCCACATCTGGTTTGCCCGATTTAAGAATATCAAGCAGCACCGATACTGCCTGTTTATTCCCAGCGACACCCAGGCAATAGCGTGGCCAGGATTTTAGTTGCGCCTCCATCAGTCCGCTGCGCATCGGATGACTGTCACCTAACCTTGACAGCGCCAGTGCTGCTTCAGAACATACTTCCGCATTATCGTGGGTTAACATCTCCCGAAGTTTTGGGATTGTCGTGTCGTCCCCCACACGGCCCAGCGCCCAGATTAACTCGCGCAATGTATTGTAATTCTGACCTACAAGTTTTTTACTAATGGCTGCTGCTGCCGGGAAGCGTCGATACCCGGCCACATGACCGATTATTCCGTCCAAATAATTCTGCGATCCTTGCAAAACGCGTATCAAATCTTCCTGCCAGGCAGGTGGCGCCTCTTGCCTCAACGCGTGAGCGATAGCCTTGCTGATTTCCACATCACCTGTATCAACACTGGAAAGTAACTTAAACACATAGTCCTTTCTACGTTGGCGACAAAACACCCTAACGATGGTATTCAGCTCCCATGGATCACACTCCATCACTTTGGCACGACACACTTCGAGCGCCAGATTTTTACCAATTACCAATGCATCCAGATGAGCTTCCAATCGGGATTCGAAATCTTTTATGTCACGCCAGCTTATTTCCGGGTCGAAAAGCAGAGACGCGCGCTGTTCCGACAAAAAGCCGGCTTCCTCGAGGTGCTCCTCGTAAAGATCTCTTGCAAACAAGCGCGCTGATGTTGCCATTCAATTAATCCACTGGGCGACGACGCTTTGCCGCCGGATGGTTGCAATCAATAGTTACACCAACGATGCTATGTGCACCATCGCGAACAACCGTATGCGCACGCCAAATCATATACACGCGCATAACATCCGTATCCACAATTACCGTATCAAGATTCATCGCGATTAGTTCTTGTCGCGCGTCTCTGTGCTCGAACAAGCAGCTTGGCGGTGGAAAACCAGGTAACTGAAATTTCAAATGTGGAACTGGTGAGGCGTTTACAATATCAATTTGTTCATTGCCCTGCAGAAACTGTGGGGATATCAGACCTGGGGAGGCCGCATTGAAATAACGGCGATCAAAATCTGATGGCAACAATGGTTTTCGAGTGGCCTCCCACTGTGAATCATAGGTGCCTGCATATTGCGCACGTGACTGCCAGGAAGGTGATACAAAACCAAACCCAGTGGGTGTTACCACCTGACCATATGTGGAGAGGAGTTCCTCCGGGTTTTCGATATTTGGCAAACGCAGACGTTCACCCTCGCCACGCAAAGGCTTGCCGAATCCAGTTCCTACCGGATTTCTGGGTTCCCACCGATATTTTTCGGGGTCTTTATCACTCTTGTCCCAACCCCCAAAAGCCCTGTCATAAGTAAGCGGTATTCGTTCAAATGGTTGTGGAGTTGTGACCGCGATTGCACCGTTGCGTACAACCCAGTAACGGTCACCAAACACCGTCGCTCGCTTTGCAACCGGCCCGCAGCGAATTCCGACGTCAATTTTTTTTGTTCCGCTTTGAAATGAGCTTGCATGGCCGATCAGAACCACGTCCGTCGTGAGCTTTACAAATGCTGTTTCTGGCTCATATTTGTACCACGGTTCTCCGTCAGTATCATACATCTCACCCTTAAGACTCACCGGCCCGGCATTCGCCAGAGTAACTTTTCCATTGTGCTCCAAAGCAAGTGTTGACTTCGCAATTACGCCAAAAATTGAACGACCATTTTCGTCCTGGACCAATATGGGTTCAAAACTGAATGACGTTCGATTTTGAATTTCAGGATGCGGCATCTTAAGCTAAATTATTGTGGCGCAGGATTTCAGTGCATTGCATCGAAAACAATCGATGGCACAAACAGGTAGTCTTTCTCCATATTATAATTTCTTTCCTTTGCCAGCACCGCCCAGACTATTCCTTCGATAAACACCCTGCCTTCCGTCTCTAACCATTCCGGACCAAGAGCTTCGTTTTCGCGCATATGCAAACAATAATCCCTGCGATGCTGAAGCAGCATATCAAAGGCGCTATGAAAAGACTCTTCATCATCTTTCTCAAACGCCTGAACAACCATAAAACGAGGATCATCCTCGTTACCATATTCCTCCGCCCAGCGGGCGAAACACGCTGCTGTGGAACCCCCCTCCTGCAAAACATGGGCCACCAGATATTGATAATAGTAGTAATCTTCAGGATACTCGTAATCTGCTGCAAGGTTCCCTTCTTTTAGAATTTTTGCGATAGAGCTGCTTAGCTGTAAATCCTGCACGGCTATTGCATCCAAAAACGGTAAAGATTTGCTGACTATTACAGAGCTTAGAGCCATATTTCTCAGACCGCGGGCAAAGCATCCTGCAGACAAATGCAAGTTTTTTCTAAAACTCCTGGCATCCGCGGTCATAAGCATTTCAGCGATACCACGAATACGGAACAGCTGGCTGTGATCACAAAGCTCGTCAAATGAGTGCGCAACTGAGCCTTGTACATTCAGCTCCTCAATCTCATAGTCAGCATTATTTCGAAAAACCGGTAAAAACTGAGAAGTCATGTCATTTCCCTGATTGCCGGGCACATTTTAAGCTGCCTGGTCCCGTGAGGTTCGCGCTATAGACCATGCCCCGACCATTCCCGATTCACTACTGGCGGTCGCCACGATCATACTTCCGCTGGTGATGCCGCGTTGAAAATTATGCACTGCAAAAATGGTTGCAAGTGGCCCCCAGGCAGCGCCAATTTCGCCGGTACTCGCGAACGGCATGGATATATTAACTTCGACTTGACGCAATGCCGATAGCCTCAACCTGGCATTTGACAATTGAATCGCCCGCCAGGTCTCACCATTTTGATCTGTTAGCAATTCAATATAGCGATTTTCAGTGGCACCAAAGGTCTGATTCATAACTGCCGCCAGACCTCTTCCGGACTCCTCCTGATTGGGTGCATCAAATCCACAATCCTGCTCCAGAGAGACTGATGTTATTGATCCGGCGATTAGCGCTCGACGATTCTCCGCGCTGGCTCTTGCTTCAAGCAGAACGCATGCTGCCGCCTCGCCGGGGGCCAGACCCGTCGGCGATTCGCCGCTCTTCAAACGAAAATTTGTGTCCAGCCACTCAAGACAAAACGAGTCCAGATAAGAGTCTACCCCCAGAATAAGGACGCGGTCGGCATTTCCCGAACTGATAAGTGTATTAGATCGCTGTACCGCCTCGCAGTATCCCGCGTGACCGTTGTAGCTGATAATGTTACCCGGATGATCCACTGTTATTCCGCAATAACTTGCCAAAGGACCAAAAAACAACTCCTTGACAGCAGATGGAGCATTACTCACTTCACTCTGAAAGCGATCTTCATTCAAAACGGGCAGTACACATATCAGTGCTGTATTGTCCCAAAAATGTTTTTCATTTGCAGGAGGCAGATTCGCACGGCGATACAAATCGTCCATGGCGGCTCGCGCCAGTCTTTGCCATGCGCCAAATAACAAAAACCCTTCAGTCAGTGCCGTTACAGCATGACCCGAAACAGGAACCAGGTCTTTCGTATCGGGGTCGAGGCTAAAGTAGTAGTCCAGCGGCTGGGGCCGCGAAATACCAGCCCGGATAGATGCGCACATATCCTGTGCATTTCTTCCTACCGATGCAACAGCACCCATGCCGACAATGGGCAAATCACATTGCATCCTGGCCAACTCCTTTCATTATTGATCTCTTTCAATCGTTGCTGCAAAAGTAAGTTGAATTTACAGGGATTTATCACACACCAGACACTTTGGCTTAACTGAACTCGGGATCGGAATTATCGGTGGCTGCAACACAGGAAACGGCGGTGTATTTTTGTCGTTGTGGAGCATGATGTCGAAAGCACGCGCCACGTTTTTACCTTCAAACTTCACATCGAAGGAAAACATAACAAACTCCGCTTTCCCTTTTATTTTACCGGAAATCACGCCGCCTGCACTTCCGGGCTCATCACCCGTACTCATTTTAAAATTTGAATCCTTCACACACGTGGGATTACCATCGCATTTCACTTTCTTCGTGCCCTTATCCGTGTCACTGGACATTGCAATATTTGGATAAGGGATCGGAATGGGACCCGCGGGCGTCGGCGTTTTACACACATCGGGAAACGCAATGGTCACGCCATTGCTGCTCTTATGTACTACCGAAAGAAAATTTACACCTACTGTAGCCGGCACGTTGCCTCTCCTGTGAAAACTGGCAAGGGTCTAATTAATTTGTACCGATGCACCTTTAACTTTATTGCTACCGGATGCTCTCGACGAAATGCTGGTTCCCCGCAAGATTATTTTTCCATCACGGGAGAGAACTATCGACGCGCGTCCACACTTTAGCTTGATTTCGCGATCACCCAGAACCAGCACCTCCGCTCCATCCACTTCCCTGAATATTTGCTTTTGTTTCAATGCAGTTTCATTTGCCAAATGTTTGATTGACCTGCCAATGTAATCTACCAGCACCGGAGTAGCACTATTGACAGGCTTTATTACCAGGATACTATCGCCAACCTGCGGGGCTTGATTAGCGTAAGCACTCCCCAAAACATCGATCTGGATTTCGCCGGTCAAATTATCAGAAACGATAAAAATCGCCCCGGTTTCGGAATCAATCCTCTTGATATTCTCAACCGTGCACGCTGAACTGCCCTCGATCTGATTTATAAGCTTTACTACACTGGACATCGCTGTTTCGCCTCGCTAATTAACTTTTACATTGCTGCCTTTAATTATTACGTTGCCACTACCCTTAATTGTTAGCTTCTTGCCTTTCAGGGTGATATCACCGTTCTTTTTCATCACCAATTCGGCGCTTCCGGTTTTCAATGATATTTGGTCATCAGCCGTGAGCTCAATCTTTTTCGCCTTTAGAGAGCTGTTCTTCTTCACGGTGACCGTTCTGTTTTCTCCAATATTTTCCTTCGAATTTTTGCCAATATCCGTTGTGGCATCCTCGCCAATTTCGGTTTTGGCATTTTTTCCAATATCCAGTGACACATCCTTCCCAACTGACGTATCCATGCTAACGCCGACGCTCTCGGAAAGATTGCCCCCAACAGTGTGCAACATCTGTGCACCCACCGTTAATTCCATTGCAACTCCGACATTTTCAGAATAATTCAATGCGACGGTTTCAGTTAGGTTTTTTGCCACACTGATTGACATGTTTCCACGTATACCCTCAGAATGATCTTTACCCACATCGATGGTCTTGTCCCGGTCAACTTTCTCTTTTTTATCGCGCTCTACATGTAGCGACCGGTCACGGCCAATCGACTCAGTCCGGTCATTATCAACACGAACCATCTTGTTGCGTTGAACCAACTCCGTTTGATCATTCTCAACCACCGTGTTTTGATCTTTCTCGGCGTGGATATACATTTCCTCCTCGCCTTTTTTATCTTCAAAATATATTTCGTTAAAATTGTCGGTGCCGCCGTCTTTTGACGAGCGGCTCTTGATACCGCTTTGAGTCTGATTGGCAGGCAATGCATAGGGCGGCATATTGTCACCGTTATACACGCGCCCGGTGATGATCGGTTGATCGGGATCACCTTCCAGAAAATCCACGATCACTTCCTGGCCCATGCGCGGCACATGCATGGCACCCCATTTGACGCCGGCCCAGATTTGGGCAACGCGCACCCAGCACGAACTGTTCTCATCAGCTTTGCCGTGCCGGTCCCAGTGAAACTGCACTTTGACCCGGCCAAATTCGTCACACCAGATTTCTTCACCGCTCTTGCCGACGACTACGGCAGTCTGGGGTCCCTGCACCATCGGTTTGGGAGTAATACGTTCCGGGCGAAAGGGCTGTTTCGAATCCATCACAGCAAAGTCAATGTCATAGGGATCTTCTGCGCCTTTGCCTCCTGCTTCATAGTCATCTGAGACCAGGCGATGAGTGGCAGCAGTCACCAGGTATTCCTTGTTCTCGTCGTCGCGCGGATATTGGGTCAGTGAAAACAACGCGCCGGCTGCCAGGCCGCGTGCATTGCCGGCGCCCTCGGCGCGTTCGTACTGCGCATGTAGCTCCTCGTTGCGTACTTTTACATAGTGGTTGCCGTCACCTTTTTCGACATACTCTCCAGGGTAATCAAAAATTTCAAAGCCGGACATGGCATGATCACGCGCCGTCTCTTTCTTGACCAACAGGTCGCTGGTTGGTTTTTTGAAATCAAACTCGTCAATCGCGTATTTGCCTGGCTGCACCTGGTGGGCCACATGCCAGTCATACACATGATCCCGTTCCCTGCTCTGATTCTGCACGTGCGGAAAGTATGGAACCTCATCGTAATCGGTAACGGTTTTGTGTGCGCTGTATGAGTCTGACAAGACCATCGTGTGTGTGTTCTTGGCATGTTCAAAATAATAGTAGATGCCTTCCTGCTCCATCAGGCGGCTGACAAAATTGAAATCGGTCTCGCGGTACTGCACGCAGTACTCCCACGTGCGATACGTGGCTTTGAGGCGGTCGTCAAAATCAGAGAACCCGCGATCGCGAAAGACCTCTTTGATGATATCCGGTATGGACTTTTCCTGAAAAATCCGACAATCCGAATTGCGCGTCAGGAACCACAACCACGGGCGGGCAATGATTTCGTACCGTGCAAAACTACTGCTCGATGACAGATGCGCGAACCGGCTGACCAGACCATTGAAGTAACGGGTGTTGCCACCGAAGGTTTCGAAATGCACCGTGATCGATTCGCCCAGCAGTTTATTCAGTTCATGGTTGTGATCTTCGCTTAAGGCAATGATACTGATTTCGTATGGCCGCCCCAGTTCTTCGCGTACAGTCATCTGCTGCAGCAGGAGTTCATCCTTGCCAAGCGGCGTTTCCAATACCATTTTGCGGGTGTCTTGTAGTGGCATTATATTCCCGGTTATTGGTTCGGCCTGTACATGTTCGGGCCATCCGCTGTATCGTATTCACCTGGCAATGCTGTTTGCCAACTTGCTGGCAGACAATGATTGCGAGCGGTGCGGTACAACTATAGCGCAAGATTACGTTCGAGGTCATTTATTCGAGCGTAAATCCGGCCCCCATTCGCTACCCGGTGTGCGGTGTCGCGGTTAAGCATTTTCCGAGGTTTTTAGATGAGCAATTTTGAATTCACTTTTGGCTCGCCGAGCCAGTCTGATGCAGCGCAAAGCACAACGAACAGGCTGCGAATTTTGGTCTTGGCCGACTATCGTGGCGACAACGACACCCGCCCCCCGCTTGATCAGCGGCAGCCGCGGCGTGTCAATATCGATAACTTTGCCGATCGGATGAAACGCTGGTCGCCCCGAATGTCGATTACCATAGAAGACGACAGCTTTGTCATGGGTTGCACCAAACTTGAAGATTTTGAGCCGGATGCGCTATTTACTACCCTGCCGCCATTTGATGCGCTGCGGCAATCGCGTGCCGATATTGCCGATGGAAAATTACCCGATTCTGCAACATCCACACAGGAACCTGCGCTGACCGACAGTACGGACAACACTAAAGAAGACGTAGGCGATACGCTGAGCCGTCTGCTCGGTGACGACACCAGCACCGGCCCCAAAAAGAAATCCGGCGGTTTGCTGGACTCATTCATTGCTAATGTGGTTGCAGATGAAATTACGCCTTCCGGGTCTGACAAAGCGGGCCACCTGGCCGCCTGCGACGCGGCAATTGCGGAAATCATGCGTCGCGTCCTGCATCACCCAAAAGTACAGCGCTCGGAAGCGAGTTGGCGTGGACTATACGCCTTGATAAATGCGCTCGAGGACGAAGAATTAGTCTCGGTTTATGCGATGGACGTAAACGCCACCGAGCTGCAGGCGGATTTGCTGGATGGCGATCGTCAAAACAGCACACTGGTTACCCGCCTTGTCGAAGAAGGCAAGGGCACTTTCGGTGGTGAGGCCTGGGACATCATTGTCGCTGACCTGATGACCTCTCCCGATCAGGCCGAACTGGTGGCAGCACTTGGTGCCGTTGCAAAGGCAGCCGGTGGACGCTTGTTGACAGACGCCGACGTCACGACACTGGATGATGAAACACCAGCAAGCTGGCAGGCGTTACGCAGCAGCACGGCTGCGCGCACCGTCTGTCTGACCACCCCGCGCGTGCTGTTACGTGCGCCATGGGGCCGGCAAAGTGAAGAGCCTGATACCTTTGGCTTTGAAGAATGCGTCGCAGAACCGGCAACGGAGGAACTGCTTTGGGGCAGCGGCGCTTTGCTCGTTGCCACCTGTCTTGCGCAACAATTTGAATCCGGGAACCGCAGCGGTAATCTGTCTGACCAACCGGCAGCGCAGGACCGACCCATGTTTGTGTTTGAAAAGGATGGCTCCAGGCACCTCCAGCCAGTCGCTGAAAAACTGCTGAGCGATAATCAGGCCGAAGCGCTGCGCGCGAAATGGGGAGTCATGCCATTGCGCCCTGAGCGCAATGGTAATCGTTTACTATTTCCCGCACTGCAACATCTTGCCGCGCATTAGACGCCACGATGTAACCCCAAAAATTGAGTGGACTGATCCGGGAGCCTCAGAGCTGCACAAGGTGTGTATACGATCTATGGTCGCCTGGAGTTCTTATTTATCGGCAGTTCCGTCGGCAGCGTCTTCCCAGATCCACTTGAGCGCTGCTTCTTCGTCTTTTGAGTAAACGTAATACCCGTCCCATTCGCCGCCCGTATTGATAATCACGGGTGTGGAGCCACCAAATTTGGACCGGCCCCATGAATGCATCGCAATTTCATTGATTTTATTCTCGGTAACGTAGGCCTTCCATTTCTCCGCCTGCGATTTTTCAATGCGCGAACCGGTATCAACCGCTTTACGCAGTTGCTTGGAAAACTCGTAGTAATCAACTGGAATGATACGCGCTCGCGCCATACTGGTATCCCAAGGCCTTGCCTGATAAACAGATAATGAAAATTTAACCACGTAAAGCAACCATAAATCAAATAGATACCCAATTATTTGCAACATAATCCACGAATAGCGTCATCGCACACGGTCCGTTTCGGGTTAGGGCCTTTGCATGGGAGTTTGATATATTGCTGCGTCACGTGTGTTTTGGAGTTAACGGGTGGAAGAAGTCTTTGAATTTGCCAAACAAATGCAGGCAGCCGGTAATTTTACCGACGCCGAAACCTGTTATCGGCGCTACCTGGAAGACAACGAAAATTCATTCAAGGCCCTCAACAATCTGGGCGTCGTTCTGGAATGCCAGGATAAGCTCGTTGATGCCGTAGAGTGCTTTCGTAAAGCCGCTGAACTGGTACCCGAGGATCCGATTCCCCGCTACAACCTGGGACACGCCTACTTTCGCCAGGAGCGACTGGACTCGGCTGCCGACCTGTTCGAGGCATTGCTTGAAGAAAACCCAGACCACGGCCCGGCCTGCCTGAATCTGGGGGTAATTTACTGGCGCCAGGACCGCCTCATTGAGGCAGAAAAACTGTTACGCCGGGCCACCCACTATTCGGAAGTTGCGGCTAACGCAAACAGCAAACTGGGATTATTTTTGTTTGACTGCGAGCGCTTTGTTGAAGCCCGAAGCTGTCATCTCGCAGCGGCGGCTATCGAAGAATCTCCGCATCATTATTTTCAGGCGGCATTGTGTGATCGCACGTTAGGGCTTCATGACGAGGCCGCAGACAAACTCGCAACCGCACAGAAACTCGACCCCGAGTCGAGAACTTTATTTGAGCATCGCACCCGTGCACTGCTGGCCGCCGGCGACACGGCAGCAGTCGAGGCAACATTCCGGGAATGGGAATCCACGCTTCCGAATGACCCGATCTGTGCCCATATGCTGGCGGCTTTTCGAGGCGATAATTCAGTGGCCCGCTGCAGCACCGACTACGTGCGCGAGACGTTCTCCGGCTTTGCAGGCGATTTCAATGAAACGCTCGAACGGCTTGAATATGGCGCCCCGCAAGCCATTGCCGATGCTTTTCAGACCCTGCAGACAGGTCAGTCTCAGTTCACCTGCATACTCGACGCGGGCTGTGGCACGGGACTGTGTGGGCCCCTCGTGCGGGCCGGCACTCAAAACCTGGTCGGCGTTGATCTTGCGCAACCCATGCTCGACAAGGCGCAGTTGCTGGGAGCTTATGATGAATTGATCGAGGCAGACCTGGTCGATTATATGGCCACTCAAAATCAAAAGTTTGATGCCATTTTGGCCGCAGACACATACAACTATTTTGGCGAGCTGCAGACGGTTTTTGCGGCGGCAGCCAATGCACTGACACCCGGCGGACATATGATTTTCACTCTTGAACAATGCTCGGATGATACGTCGGGGTTTCGACTGATGCCTCACGGCCGCTTCGAACATGAGATGAGCTATGTCGAAACGGTATTGACTGATAATGGTTTTGCCATGGCCTCCGTAGATGCACTGGTGCTGCGCAAAGAGGGTGGTGAGGATGTGAACGGCTGGCTCATCATGGCACGAGGGAACTGACGAGATGCATCACGTTTTTTGGATCGAACAAGAGGGCGCCGGTACCCGGTCTGCCGCGGGAGTTCGGACATGAATTG
>JABDLQ010000226.1 GCA_013002925.1 Gammaproteobacteria bacterium
TGGTGTGGCGGGAATGCCACGCCCTTTCAGGCGCAGTTTGCGACCGCTGGAAGAATTGGGAGGAATTTTCAGATCAATTTTTCCGGCGGGTGTCGGCACCTTCAATGTGGCTCCCAACGCCGCCTCCCACGGAGTGATTGGCAGGTCCAGATAGATGTCTTTACCGTCCGCGTGATACCAGGCGTGCGGCTGAAATTCGATTTCGAGATACAAATCACCTCGCTGCCCGCGGCCGACTCCGGGACTGCCCTGACCAGCCAGGCGGATTTGCTGCCCCTGGCGCACGCCTTTGGGAATTTGCACGTTTAACGTGCGCTCCCTGGCCTGTGGTCGGCCGTCGGCACCCATCTCGGTGTGCTTCAGGGTCAGGGTGCGTGTCGCCCCGTGGAATGCATCTTCGAGACCAATGGAAACCCGTGCACGGGTGTCCTCACCACGGGAGTCAAAGCTACCATATGCAGGCGAGGCTCCACCGGTACCACGGCGCCCGAACAACTGTTCGAAAAAATCACTGAACTGGCCGCCACCGCCCGTGTGTGAGCTGTGAAACTCAAAGCCCTGGTCCCAGTTGGGTGGCGGGTTAAAGTCCTGACCGGCTTTCCAGTTGGCCCCGAGCTGATCATAAGCCGTGCGTTTTTCGGGGTCCTTTAACACCTCGTAGGCTTCGCCAATCTCTTTGAAGCGCGCCTCGGCGTCCGTCGCCGTGCTGACGTCTGGATGATATTTTCTGGCCAGTTTGCGATAGGCACGCTTGATTTCGTCCTGGGTCGCGTCGCGCGACACACCCATAACGTCGTAATAATCTTTAAATTCCATACATCAACACCTGGCCCGGTAAAACTACAGCTCTTACACCCCTTAAATCGGGGCAGGCACCCCGATTTCAAGGTCTTGCCAATTACCCACGGCGATGGGCGATAAACAACCTTGGCATGGCCGCAGCACGCTTCGCCGGTCGCGATTGTGCGGCGGGAAATTCCTGCCAGTCAGCGATCGCGGCAGCACTGCCGCTGATCTGCTGTTCGATGGCGTCGACTTCAGCCTGGCCACCGGAGTGACCGGTATAACCCAGCACACTCAAAACGCCGCCTGGTCTGAGCATGTCCAGTGCCTGCCCGATGGCCTGCACCGAAGTAGTGGCGGTGGTGGTGACCGAATGCGCGCCTCCGGGAAGGTATCCGAGATTGAACATGACGCAGGCGATCTTGCCCTGCAGGTGTATCGGTATTTCTTCACTCATTCGGGAATGGCAGGCGTTAATCAAAGTGACTCTTTGTCCGGCACCGGTGCCGGCAGCTGCCAGCCGCGACGCAGTGGCGGCCAATGCCTGTGACTGTATGTCAAAGCTGTACACGTGTCCGGTGTTACCCACCTGCCGGGCCAAAAAAACCGTGTCATGACCATTACCGGCGGTGGCATCCACCGCGATGTCGCCGGGCCCGGTTGCAGCGGCCAGTACTTCATGCGCTGTGGCAGTCAGGCGCATGATGACCTGTTTTTGCCATGGCCGGCGGCGCGGGCACCGGGTGCGCGAACCAGGTCCAGGTCAAGCGGCGTGCCCTCGAGTAGATGCGCCGCGAAGGATCGTGCTAATGCGGGTGCCCACAGCGCACCTTTCGAACCCAGGCCGTTGAACCATGCAATCTGTGGAAACTGCTGATGGCGGCCAATAATCGGCATTCGGCCCATGCCTACGGGGCGGATCGCTGCCCGCTGGTCCACGATGGTAAAGGGCAAATCCAGAAAGCGTCTCAGCTGTGAAGCCAGTTGTCTGGATGCTGCAGCAGTCGTCCCGGTGGACAGATTTTCATGATCATAAGTTGCACCACAGCGATAGATTTGCGCGCGGCTGGTCGGTGCCAGCCAGATGCCCGCGGCATGGATCGTGCGTTGTTCGGTATATCCCGGAATGCGCAGAGTCAGGATCTCGCCCTTGGCAGAATTAAACACACCGTCCGGCAGCCAGGAATTATCTGTATCGGCAACGCCACCGCAAAATACCAGGTATTGTGCCGAAACTGTAACGCCATGCGGCGCAGTAGTGACGATGACGCCTTCAGCGTCGGGCCGAACCGCCAGAGGATCAAGCCCGGTCTCCAGGAATATGCCGAGGCCAGTAAAAAAAGCCCGTGATCGATTGAGGTAGCAGTTAACGCTCAAGCGTCGTGCATCAGGCATTGCGAAGCCATCAAGGGCTGCCGTGAGACTGGCAGCCGGCGGCGGATCCATCGGCGCAATGTGGGAGCCAAGGCCCGCGCGTCGCGATGCCAGCATTTCCTGTTCATCCGGCGTCAGGCACAGGCGCAGGGCAGTTTGTTTTGCCAGGCATTCGTGGCCAATGGCGTTACTGACACGTTGATAGTGCTGCTTTGCAGTCACCATCAGCTGATCAAATCCCGGTGCGACCGTAAAGCGGCGGCCACTGACGGGTGTAATCAGACCGGCGGCGACACGGGATGCGGTATCCAGGTCGCCGCGATCGATGACCATAACCCGCATGCCTTTATCCAATAGTGTCCAGGCCAGGGTTGTGCCGGCAATGCCCTGACCGCAAATGATTACCTCACACGTCACTGTCTTATTACTCACAACAAAAACCCTGAATGGTTTGACAAGAGGTCAGCACTACCACCAGGGATAGAACTCCGGCATATCCGATGAGCTTTTGTCGGTAAACTGCGGTGCGCGTTTTTCCAGAAATGATTTCACGCCCTCTTTGCCACTGGTTATGCTGGTATAAAACATGGCCAGCGAGTCAACCTGATGCGCGTGTAACGGATGAGGCTCTACAGAGTTGCGATACATCATTTGCCGCGTCAGCGCCATGGCGACCGGGCTGTAATGAACCATCTTGCCAGCAAGGGCATACGCTGCGTCGAGCAATTCTTCCGGTGCATGTGTCGATCTTGCAAAACCGGAGTTTACCAGGGTGTCGGCGTCGAGAAGGTCACCGGTAAAACACCATTCCAGGGCTGTCGGCAGGCCCACAATTTTTGGCAAAAACCACGTTGAGCAGGCCTCAGGTGTGATGCCGATTTTATTGAACACAAAACCCACCCGGGCTGTTGTCGAGAGCAACCGGATATCCATTGCACAGGTCATGGTTGCACCGATGCCAACGGCAGCGCCATTGAGCGCGGCAATGACCGGTTTTTTACAGGCAAAAATAGCAAGTGCGACACGCCCGCCAGTATCTCTTACGCCCCGGGCAATGTGCTCCGAATCCATCTGCGTGCGCATATCAATCATTGTCGGACGCATGGTTTCATCGAGCCCGAAGACATTGCCATCGACGGACAAATCCATGCCCGCGCAAAAGGCCTTGCCGCTGCCGGTGACCACAATGACGCGTACTTCGTCATCGTCACTGGCCCTCTCAAAAGCAGTGACCAGGTCGTTCGCCATCCGCACGGTAAAAGCGTTCATTTGTTCGGGGCGGTTCAACGTGAGCGTCAGAATATGATCTGTGACGGTATAATCAATCGTTTCATACGGCATGGCGGCTCCTGAAAAATAAAAGACAGACAACAATCGTGGCGGCGAAATACGCAACGTCGCTGGGCTGACCCGCTGACGAGGGATATCGCCAGGCAGTGCGCATCATCACACGATACCCACCATGAGTTCGCACGTCGGTAAAGACAAGTCAAATCGGCAGACACACGCGTTCTTTTGCCATCACTTCATACTGCCGGGTGCCTGATGAGATCGGCCTGAATGAGCGCTGCGGCGCTGCAGCCACACTACTGTCGTTGCTTTGCCAGGCGCCGATCGCCGGTTTTACTGACGCCAGTATAGGCAATCGCGCTTTCCCGGGAAACAGCTGTACCATGCATACCCGGATGAGACCCTGTCAAAAGGCATTGCAGTTCGTTGGTTGCCGGACAGCTGTGATATGTTGGACCCGTCAAGAGCAGAGAGTTTACTGGTCGGGGGAGGCTATGAATATTTGTGTATTTGCAGGGTCCAGTCCAGGCAAACGTGAGGCCTACAAACTGGCCGCGAGACAACTGGGAGAGGAGCTTGCTTCCAGAAATATCGGTCTGGTTTACGGCGGTGCATCCGTCGGACTCATGGGCGCGGTTGCAGATGGTGCCCTTGCAAAAGGGGGTGCTGCGATTGGTGTTATTCCCAGTTCTCTTGCCGATGTGGAGATTGCGCATACAGAACTCGATGAGCTGCTGATTGTGCCCACGATGCATGAACGCAAAGCACAAATGGCCGAGTCTGCAGATGCCTTTATCGCGTTACCGGGAGGCATTGGTACGCTGGAAGAATCATTTGAAGTGTGGACGTGGTCCCAGCTGGGTATCCATAAAAAACCTCTGGGACTTTTGAATGTCGAAGGTTACTTTGATGGCCTGAATACCTTTCTGGATCACATCGTCGCCGAAGGTTTTGTCAAAGAGGAACATCGCGGCATTATGGTGTCGGCGGCAGAACCGGGGTCACTGATTGACCAGTTGCTGGAGGTCGATGTTCCGCAAACGCGAAAATGGGCAGAAGTTTGAAAAATCCATGCCAGGGCAGATGGTTTGATGTCGCGGTAGAGATGACATGGCACACGGTTTGGCGAAGCGGGTCGGGCAGGTATTACATGATCGCACCCGCGCAGAAATCCCCGGGATTGACACCACCGCCGGTGGTACATGCATAGCGATCCAATGCACAGACGTATAAATCGTTGTCTTTTGTAACGCACCTTACCGGCATCGGTTCCGGCCGGCGCTACGCGGCCGACATGCCGATGAACCTCGATCCTGTCGATGGCCGCCCGGTGCGGATGGAGCTCGATCTGGAGGCGTTGGCACGTGACTACCCGGATTCCGGCTGGTATCACCCTGAGCGCAGCGATATGTGGCGTTTTGGGGGGCTGCTGCCCCTCGATATCAATGATCCTCTGGACCGCCGTCATATCGTAACGTTGGGTGAGGGGCACACTCCCTTGCTCGACGCGTCTTCGTTACCCCTGGCAAAAAGTACCGGCTTGCAGTTGTGGATCAAGGATGAAGGTCATCCGCACGCAGGTTTTGGTGAGAATCCAACCCACAGTTTCAAGGATCGCGGCATGGCCGTGGTTGCATCGATGGCGCAGCGGTTTGGCATTGATGCGCTGGCCGTGCCAACCCAGGGCAACGCGGGCGACTCACTGTGTCGCTACGCCTGCCAGATTGGCTCACGGATTGTGGTAGCGATGCCGGCGGATACGCCCATGCCGATTCTTGGCGCAGTGGCGGCCGCCGCCAGGCTGAATGAGAACGTCACTCTGGAGCTGGTGGAGGGCAGTATCCGCGAGGCAGGAGCACTGTTAAAAGATAAGTATTTACCGGAAGGGTATTTTAACTGCGCTACATTTCAGGAACCCGGTTGGCGCATCGAGGGTAAAAAGACGCTGGGACTTGAGATAGCCGAGGCGCTGGAGGACTACAGTGGCTGGCGTTTGCCCGATGCCATTATTTATCCGACCGGTGGTGGCACCGGCGTGCTCGGCATGTGGAAGGCGTTCGATGAACTGCAGGCGCTTGGCCTGGTCGGCGCACACAGGCCTCGCATTTATGCGGTGCAAAGCTGTGCGACCCAGCCGCTGGTGACCGCCATGCAGCAGGATCAACCCGATACTACGCCACAAAGCGGTGGCCATACGCTGGCGGTAGGTCTCAATGTTCCCGGCGGTGTCGGTCACTTTGAGGTGCTCAGAATTATCCGCGCATCGGGGGGCGAGGCACTGGCGATCAGTGAGGAGCATATGACCCGAATGTTTTCCGATACGTGGCAACGGACTGGCTGGTGGTTGTGTCCCGAGGGCGCCATGGCGCTGGCTGCGATTCCTCCATTGTTTGAAAGCGGAGCACTGCGTCCGAACGAGACGGTCGTCGTCGTCAATACCGGGTCATTTGAAAAGTATTTGCCCGACGTGCGACATCTGCTGCGTTGTTGATCGTCGAGTGGCCCATTGTTCTGCCGGTATGTAACGGACACTCCGGCGATTCTGTTCACGGGCGCGGCCGGATACAGCGCATGCTGACGCTCGACTTGCGTGGTCTCGCCCTGCAGGGTATCGCCTTGCGCCGAATATCCTCACAGCGACGATCAAGTCTGTAGAATAGTGAGGTAGGGGCCGAATGCAGATCAGGAGATACGAAGTGAGTGTTCAATAATGGCAGAGCAAAAAACCATTCGCATTGGCGGCGCCAGTGGCTATTGGGGCGAAGCTGCGTTTGCCACCCGCCAACTGGTTGAGTCCGGTGGGCTGGATTATCTGGTCTATGACTACCTGGCAGAAATCACGCTTTCGATCATGGCCCGTGCCCGTGCCGCAAACCCTGACATGGGTTATGCCCCCGATTTTGTTACCACGGCACTGGCTCCGAACATCGAACAAATTGCGGCGCAAGGCATCAAAGTGATATCCAATGCCGGCGGCGTCAATCCGCGTGCCTGCGCGGCCGCAGTGACAAAAATGGTGCAGGACCATGGCCTGGCACTGCAGGTGGCGGTGATTAGCGGCGACGATTTGATGGCGCGCGCGCCTGAGTTTGCCGCTGGCGATGTCCGCGAAATGTTCAGTGGTGTCGCTTTCCCTGCCGTAGACCGCATTGCCAGTATTAATGCCTATCTTGGCGCGGCGGCCATCGCTGTGGCGTTGCGGGATGGAGCCGATATTGTCATTACCGGACGCGGCGTCGACAGTGCCGTCACGCTGGGTGCCTGCCTGGCAGAATTTGACTGGGAACCCGATGATTTTGATCGGTTGGCGCAGGCCTGCGTTGCCGGGCACCTGATTGAGTGTGGCCCGCAGGTGACCGGGGGTAATTTCACGGATTGGCGTGACGTTGGCGATGGTTTTGTCGACATCGGCTACCCGATTGCCGAAATACAGACAGATGGCGTGTTTACCCTGACGAAACCGGCCAACACTGGCGGGCTGGTGACAGTCGGCAGTACGGCTGAGCAGCTTCTCTATGAAATCGGTGATCCGCAGCGCTATCTGCTGCCTGATGTGGCCTGCGACTTTACCCAGGTGAAAATCAAACAGATCGATCCTGAACGGGTACAGGTCAGCGGTGCAATGGGTACGCCGCCACCCGACCAGTACAAAGTCAGCGCCACTTACATTGATGGGTACAAAGCCGCAATG
>JABDLQ010000269.1 GCA_013002925.1 Gammaproteobacteria bacterium
GTTCCGGCACGCCCCGGTCAAGATAATAGACAATGGGTTCCACGACTGCGCTGACCGACGCTTGCGGATCTAATTTTTTGAGCCGGTGCCTGCGGACATACGCTCGTGCCACCGGCTCATTTACCGGCACCGCGTAGTCCGCGAAAGAGCCACCGTAAGCGGGGTCCAGAAAGCCGGAACGTGGGTCGTAATCAAGAGGTTCGTAATGCTCATCCGGCAAGCGTACAAAAGAGTGATGAGTGTGGATCGTGATGGCAGAAGGATCCGGCACCACGGTCCGTAAGATGTCACCTTTTGGAGTGCCCGTCAGCGTTAGTATGGCCTCAATCTCGGTGTTGTCGGCAAACGCACGGGTACGCGGAAGAAAAATTGCACTACGACTGTTATCGACCGAAAAGTTGCCCTGTTGCTGATCTGCGAGCCACTGGCTCATCATCAATGCGTCACGCAGGAAAAAGTCGGTGGCATCAACGATTAACACGTCGTCCTCAATGTGTTCAATGGTAAAACCCCATAGCACCGAACGTGCGAAGGATTCCCTGATTGCCTGCCGTTCGTCAGCGTTTGGCGAGTTGGCCCGATACGCGGTGTTGTTTTCAATCAGTAGCAGTCGTGAACCGGATCGAAAAAACTCGACCAGCCGGGTGGCGCCCAGTCGCCCGCGATCAGCGCCCAGATCGTTCGAGCCAATCCCCCGTGCCAGAGAGGATTGATAGATGAAGGGCATGCCGGTTACTGGCACATGCAGGAACAGCTTGCCGCTGGCCTCATCCCAGGTCAGATCAAAGAAACCGGTGTGTGTGGCCGGAGTGAGTTTGTGCCCGGTCGCAGTCAATGTGTCCGCATTCGCAAGTGGCTGCGCAGTACAGATTGACACCAGCATGACGAGCACGGTGAACGCATTTTTCAACGGCCTGAACATTCTGTACAACATTTAAGCCGAAATTTTGTTGAGTTGTTTTTCCACAGCCTCAAGAAACCCCAGCATATCGACGATGTTTTCATTCTCCGGGTCGATGGTTTTGCCCTTCAGATCACCGGTGATCGTACCGGCATCGACGGTATCGATCAGTGCTGTTTTAAGATTGCGCGAATAGTCGATCAGCGGCTGATTGTTTTCGCGTTGTCCCAGTGTTGCCAGCGCGTTCGCCAGCGCATACAACAAGGCCGAAGAATTGAAGTTGGCCACTTTACCGTCCGTTTCCAGATACGTCAGGTACAGGTCATGGGCCGTGCCGTGTGGCGCTTCGTATAACATCGTACCGTCTTTGCTTTCGATGATCGAACTGGCAGTGGCAAGACTTCCGCCCAGCGCTGCCGATATGTCGGAGAAAATATCACCATCCAGATTTTGTGCCGGGTACAGGGCGTTTCTGGGCGGATCCGTTATCATTTTTTTCAGTTGGCTCGACGGCCGCATGATCATAAACGACGGTGGAGGTGTGTCGTGTTGGGCGAGATCGTTTCTGACTTCAGCGATAACCGCACTGAATACATCGTCATATTCCATGTATTCGCGTTTGAGTCCGAAATAGACCTCTTTGTCCTTGAGCGAAGCATCACGAAATACCTGGCTTACCCAGTCTCTGATCGCAATGCGGTCATTGGACATGAACAGCAGCGGGTCACCCTTGTTGATACAACGTGCGTGCTTTTCTTCACCGTCGACAATGACTTTCAAAATGCCATCTTCTCTGGATGACATATTGAAGCTGCCATACTGGTCGCCACCGCCGGCGCTCATGCGGGAAATCGACACATGCGCTTCGCGACTCGGGATGCCGTACTGTTTGAGTTCCTTGACGAGCTTATAAAGTTTGCGACCAGTCGTGTTATCCGGCACGCCCCACAGTGCACGCTCGGGCGGGTTGGCCACCATTCGCGCCGCCTGGGCATCGATGAGTTCGTAACGATACTGCAGTCCTGCATCGGCGAGCGCCTGCTGATAGTCGGTGCGATAAATATCTTCGATCGCCTTGCGCATGACACCGTCGTAGCCGGCAATCACAGTATCCTTCAGACCCAGCCAGGCATCGCGTTTTTCTGCGATGGCGCGTTGGAAAAACTGGTGCGCCCACTTCCTGACCTCACTGAGGTCGTTACTGCACAACAGCCACGGATCACCTTTGTTAATAAACCGTCGATGCAGTTCAACCGGATCGCCACTCTTGCCCACAAAAATCAGTTTGGCGACGCCGGTGGCTTTGGACAGTTCATTGTAGCTGTCCCGGATCCCGCCGGTTTCCATCGTAAACACTTCAACGTCACGATTGATCCAGCCCGGGCGCTGGACAATCAAATTCCGGAACAGAATATCTTCCCGGGTAATATTCCCGCCGATACCCTTGCGAATGGCTCCGTTTGGTGACTTGGTCGCCAGGCGGTCAAGCTCGTTTTCCCTGATGTCTGGATGTTTTGCCAGCAAGTCATCAAGCTGGGCACGGTTTACGGTCATACCGGCATTCTTGATGCCGACCCCGTATTTTTTCAGCGCTGTTATGGCGTCGAGTACCACCTGACCGTTGCTGACCAAACGGTTTTCTGCCGTCAGATCAATTTCCACCATCTGGATATCAAGTGGCCTGTTGACAAACCGCTGCAGAATTTCCTCGAAAGCGACCTGTGCCATTTCGTCACCGTGAAGGACAACCAGCGGTTTATTGACTTTGATTTTCTGTGCCATGAAATCTCCCGGTTTGCGGTGGGTCGTTGGCTGCATTGATGTGATGATAGCGCTTCGAGCAGCATTGGATTATAGACGCTGAGAGAGGAATTAGCGAAAACACCCTGATGGCACTGCACCGGGAAAACCCGATGTGTGAGAGGTTGCAGAGCTGACCTTGTTTAAAAACGGTGATTACGCCGTACGCTGCAGTGCAGCGGTTAGGCTGAAACAGCGGACCCCGGAAGATAGTTGTCCTGGAGAGTGAAACCGCCATGATTTTGCAGGAGCACCCATAGTACATCTGCTCGCCGGACCTTCGGCGGTTCTGCTGCACGGTTTCCAGCCGCGATCCGTTCAGAGATTATCTGCCTGGCCCATTCTCTGATCGCGGCAAGATGCCGCTCCTACAACACGTTGCCGTTGTTAAAAGCGATTCACAACCGGGGGGGCTGCACGGCTTCCAGCCGCGATCAACGTTCAAGCAAAACGACGATGTTTCGCAGGAGCACCCCAAGGGCATTTGCTCGCCCGGCCATAGGTCGTGCGGGCTGCATGGCTTCCAGCCGCGATTGAATCACACGACGCCATAAATCGCGTCTGGAAGGCGCTCCTGCGAGCTACGATCAAACGCGGCGAGTGAGTTTTCGAACGCCGTCACTTGCTGAATGCTTGCAAATTTCCTGTGTGGATTAGCGTACTGCGGTACTCAACAATTCATGCACACTGTTAGCTGACTGTTCCGCTGGTGTGCTTAAAAAATAGGCCAGATTCTCAACCCACTGAATGGCACAATTCAACGCATCCGGACCCGCGTCACATTGTGTTGTAAACATCGTTTGCCACCCCGGGCACACGGATGGAATGTCATTCATGATGTCTCGCGCTGAACCTTTGACGTTGAGTTCCGCGACCAGACCCTGCACCGTCAGCTGGCCGGCCGTCACGCGGCAGGCATCATCCGCCAGATCCACGGTCGGTTGTACCGGGTCATCCGGGTGGCCTTCGTAGTGACAAAAATAATCATGAAACGGATCGCCGGCCGACAGGGCCAGAGCATCAGCCGTATACCGGCCCAGCATCAGTGGCACATTGTCATGTCTGAACTGCATCGTCAGGGCCTGTTCCGCCAGAATCGGATCCACAGGACCGCCACCTGCTGCCGATGGATTGAGCATAGCGGCACCCCAGATTTGCATGGCCTGCGCCACCTGTTTCGTGTCTTCAAGACCCAGCATCGAGCCGCGGCTGAACGACTCGCACAGACCATCGCACAAGTCAGGTCCCCAGTTTCCGGTATTTCGGTTCGACTCAATGGAGCAGCCGGCACCCGGCGTTCCGTTTGGTTTAACGTCGCGCCACACACAATTCGACTCCGTTACAAAGCCACCGGGGCCATAATTACAAAAAGAACCGGTGCCACAATCGCCGCTGAAATAACAGGTGCAGGGTGGCTGATTCGGGTCTGCACCGGTAGGTCCTGGTTGGGACATGAACAGCCCGGCAAAAATTGAGACATCACCAAAATTGACCGTGCCGTCACCGTTCAGGTCGGTAATGGGATCCGCCGATAAAAACTGGTCACCCAGAATGGACAGATCGATAAAGTTGGTAACAAAGTCGCCGTTAAAATCAGCGTCGCACAGGTTGCCGAGGTAATCACCGTCACCGTCGAGTTGCGCAGGGTTAAAGACCAGCGTGCAGTTGTCAGAGTTATCATCCTTGCCGTCCATATCCGAATCCCACGTGTCCTGGGCCATGGCGGTTGAGATACCTAGCAGCAGTGACAGAATCACCGGCAACGGCCTTGTAATAATATTCATTAGCCGCATCCTCCATAATTTGATGTTGAGACCCTTAAGGGTAACTTTCATACCCAATGCTTGCAATCCGGTCACAGCTCCAAGTTATTGAATCAGGCTTAAGCACCGGTTTCCGGAGCCCATCCATGGTGATATGTCAGGTAATTGTGAGAACCATGCATGCGTCGCGCGCAATCCTGGGAAAGAGCCGTGCGACATAATACGCTGGCTAGCTTGTGGCCCTGCCATCCCGGTGTCTTCAATCATCCCGATATCAGACAACAAACACCATACAAGCGGCATCTTGCCGCGATCAGAGAACAGGCCAGGCAGATAATCTCTGAACGGATCGCGGCTGAAAGCCTTGCAGTCAAAACACCCGCAGGCCGGGCGAGCAAATGCCCATGGGGTGCACCTGCGAATTGGTCACGGATTTGGTTTTGTGTTTATACGAATACAAGTGCCCGCCGGTCGAGCGCCGGCGATCAGGATTAACGCACGGCCGAGCCGAGCAATTCCTGCACCGGATCTACAGATTGTTGGGCTGGTGTGCTCAGGAAAAACGCAAGGTTCTCTATCCACTGTATGGCGCAGTTCAGTGCATTTGGTCCTGCATCGCACTGGGTGGTAAACATTGTTTGCCAACCAGGGCAGGCAGTTTGAATGCCGGACATGATGCCGCGAGCTGTGCCTGGTGCATTCAGTTCAGCGACCAGTCCCTGAATGGTCAGTTCGCCAGCGGTGACGCGGCAAGCATCGTCGGCCAGATTAACCACGGGTTGATCGGGATCATCAGGATGACCTTCGTAATGGCAAAAATAGTCGTGGAACGGATCCCCGGCTGACATGGCAAGCGCATCAGCGGTGTACCGGCCAAGCATAAATGGCACGTTGTCGCCACGAAACTGCATGGTCAACACCTGTTCTGAAAGAATCGGATCAACCGGTCCGCCCCCGGCAGCCGATGGGTTCATCATGGCGGCCCCCCAGATTTGCACAGCTTGTGCTACTTGTTTGGTTTCTTCCAGTCCAAACATGGAGCCGCTGCTAAATGACTTGCAAACGCCATCACAAATATCCGGTGTCCATTCACCGGTGCCCAGGTTGGATTCGATTGAGCATCCGGTACCGGGATTGCCACCAGGCTTGACGTCTCTCCACGCGCAAATATCTTCGGTGGCCCAGGAGCCCGGGCCATAGTTGCAGTATGTACCGGTGTCACAGTCACCGCTGAAATAACAGGTGCAGGGTGGTTGCTCCGGGTCGACCCCCGTGGGTCCCGGCGCGCTCAAAAACAGGGTGGCAAATTGAGAGATGTCACCAAAATTTACGGTGCCATCGCCGTTGAGATCAGCATCCGGGTCCGCCGTCAGAAAGTGGTCACCCAAATACGAAAAATCACCAAAATTAATTATATGATCGCCATTAAAATCGGCATCGCACATGTTGCCCATAAAATCGCCATCGGTATCGCGCTGATCGTCGTTCCAGATTAGGGTGCAATTGTCATTGTTGTCGTCGTAGCCATCCATGTCGGTGTCCCAGGTGTCCTGGGCGAGCGATGACGCTGTCCATAGCAATGTTGCCAAAACGGCGAGCATATATGTGCTTGAGGTGCGCATTGTTTCTATCCCCTGATGTATTTTTTTAATCCATTCCCATTAGCCTAACGGTCACTGGTTGTGCTTGCAATTCCACGTTTGACGATAAGCCGGTTTATCAGCGATTATTTTCTAGTGTGCTGTTCTTGCGACCATTCAAAAGGCGTTGCGGTAGCATTATGCCAAACCGGCATTGGCATCGCTCGACGGTCAGAAGAGCAATTCGGTGGGTATCCCGGCGCAGAGCCTGCTGGTTGCAGCGGGTGCGGTTTACAGCGGGCCCGCACCACGAGTCTGCGATCGGCGCGAATTTTACGGTACCGGGAGCGTTGTCCGTTACCCCAATCTACCGTCAACTCCTGAATCTTGCGGGCTGCGCCCAAACCAAAATGCGCCACCAGTTCGCTTTGTGCGACAAAGCTGCCGCCGGTCGTGATTTGCTGCGTCTGTCGCACCCCATCGGCAATGACGGTGATGAGTGCTCCGGCGCCATGCGGTGCAAGTTGCCGCGCCCGCGTGGTATCCAGTCGTACTTGCAACCAGTGGGCGTCTGCCGGCGTTTTTCCTGTAATGATGTCATTGCGAAAAAGCTGCGCCGGTTCGTCGTTTGCTAACACCACAATATCCATATCGCCATCGCGATCGTAATCGAGCGTTAGCAGGGCCCGGCCCTGGCCGGTGTGTGTCAAGCCGGCTGCTTCGCCGACCTCGGCAAAGGTAAGGTCACCACGATTGCGCCACAGGTATGAGCGCTCATCGGCAAAGTTTTCACCGGTCACAGAGTCAGTAAATGGCCAGCCATTGGTCATGACCAGATCTGTCCAGCCGTCGTGGTCGAAGTCTATCGCTTCAGTACCCCAGCCCCAGCCACCATCACTGACTCCGGCACCAGCGGCGGCTTCGGTATACATGTGATCACCCTGGTTAATGTACAGGCCGTTTCCCCAGAAGTCGCTGGCAAACTCTGCGGTAGGCCAGATGGCGGTGACGAACCAGTCGGGTCGTCCGTCGCGATTAAAATCTCCAACCGTCGTGCCCATGGCGTTATAGGCGTTACCGATGCTCCATCCGGCATCAGGGGTAATCGCCAGGCCAGTACCCGGATCGAGCTCCTGAAACGTACCGTCACGATTGTTCCGGTAATAACGATTGGTGCCAAAGTCTCCGGCGACGAGTAGTTCAGGGTAACGATCGCCATCCATATCGGACCAGATCGCGCCAAATGCATGCGTGTCAGCGGTAATGATGCCAGCACCCGGAGTTACGTTAGCAAAGGTACCGTTGCCGTCATTACGAAACAGCCGGGCTCCGAGCACAGGGGAGTTATGCCATGCACCGACGAACAGATCGAGATCACCGTCGCGATCATAGTCGCCAAAGGCGGCGCCATAACCATCCGGATGAGTCGTGGTAGTAAACGCAACGCCTGCGTCTGCGGCAACATCGACAAAGACGTGACCGTCGTTACGGTACAGGCGGTGGTGCCCGGGGCTCGCAATTACATCCATGCTGCCATAACTGGTGACGTAAATATCATCGTCCCCATCCCCGTCGTAATCCCCAACGGTTGCACCGACACCCCGATGGGGTTGATCGATGCCCCACTCTTCGGCCCGGTCGGTGAAAGTGCCGTTCCGGTTGTTGATGAACAAGGCATCCGCCGCGCCGCCACCGCCGATAATATACAGGTCAGCAAAACCATCACCGTTAAAATCGCCAACCGCACCACCGGCTACCATCGGTCCGGATTGATGGTCATTCGGGTGCGAGTGAATAAATGTTACACCCGCTGCCGATGTTTGATCAGTAAACTGCAGCGGTGCTGCTTGCGCCACCGTGCTCAAAGAAAAAATTGTCAAAAGTGAGGCAATGTTAAAGCGCACGTTGTGACTCCGATGCTGTTGTTATTATGTAGAGTGTTATTTGTGTCTGGTAAGCCTCCAGTTTAACTGAAAACGGGTGGTAAAATCGCGTGTGTTATGGAATATCAACGCATATTTTGATGAGCATTACGAAAGACACCGTACGACCAGAAGGGGCGTTAGCAGGAAAAAATGCCAAAACGCCAGGCAGCAGTACGCTATTTCCGGTAATCCAGCGGCGGTGCCCGATCGCCCAGCAACGCCTCGTAAGTAAAATCAGCGCCGCGCCGTAATTCAAATTCGACTCGTGCAGCATTTCTCAGTTCAGGGTTTTTGAATAATTCGATCGCGCCCAGCGCGAGCGTTTTGGCGGCCACCTGCGCTCCTTTGAAACCGATGCTGGTGCCGCTGGCTGCCACAGCCTGCCAGCTGTGTGAGGAGGTACCTGGAACCCACGTGGCAACGCTCAGTCCCACAGTAGGCACGGTCAAAGAAACATCGCCAACGTCCGTCGAACCATAGCCCTGATTGACTTTATAGGGCTGTACTTTGGTCTGATCTCCAAGAGCAAAATGGGGATTGTCCAGCGTCGCATAAATTTTCCGTGCAAATGCCTGCTCCTGCCTGTTATAGATCACGCCACCGACGATGCGCATCTTTTTGTCCATCATTTTCGCAAGTGTCTCATTGATCAACAGCGGGTGATTGCCGTGAATTATCTCCCAGTCAACGGCAACGCCCGTACCAAGCGCCGCACCGCGCGCGGCCTGTTCGACCCGCTTCCAGATGTCCTTAAGATGATCGGCCCGGGGATGGCGCACATAATAAAACACCTCGGCAAAATCCGGGACCACGTTGGGAGCATTACCACCACTTGTAATGACGTAATGAATCCGGGTTTCCTGCGGCACATGCTCGCGCATTAAATTGATCATGTGGTTGAATGCTTCCACACCATCAAGTGCTGATCGTGCTTTGTGAGGGGCCCCGGCGGCATGCGCTGAGACGCCGCGGAAGCGAAACTTGGCGGAGCGATTGGCAAGACTGGTGCGCGCGAACGAGCCGTTTTCATCATCCGGATGCCAATGCATCGCCACGTCGACATCGTCAAACAGACCCGCCCGTACCATGTAGACTTTGCCACTTCCTCCTTCTTCTGCCGGGGTTCCGTAGACACGGATCGTGCCCTGCGTTCCGGAGTCTTCCAGCCAGCGTCGAATCGCAATAGCGGCGCCGGTAGAACCGGCGCCGAAGAGATTGTGTCCACAGGCCTGGCCGGCCGCCTTGTTTTTAATTGGACTACGTTGTGGACTCGCATCCTGGTTAATTCCAGGCAGGGCATCAAATTCAGCCAGAATTCCGATCACGGGTTTGCCGCGACCAAAAGTTGCCGTAAAGGCAGTGGGAATATTGGCGACCCCGGATTGTATGGTGAACCCTTCAGCGGCCAGCGAGTCCTGCAGCAGTCGGGAGCTGCGCACTTCCTGGTAGCCGACTTCGGCGTAGTCCCAAAGTGCCTCGGCAACTTTGGCCGTTTGCTCGTATCGCGCGTCAATATAATTGAGAATCTCCCGAGTCTCATCCGCATGAGCGTAAGTGGAAATGCACAGACAACAGAAAACGGGCGCGACGAGGCGAAGCAGGGGAAACATCGTATGACTCCGGTGGTGATGCGACGGTCATGGTAATCTAACAAGAAGCGCCCTGGCATGCGACCTCGCCCGAAATCAAGCCCGTCTGATCTTCAAATGCCACCTATCCATGTTGTGGTGAAACACTTTTGTGCCCCAACCATCACGCTGATCAGTGTAGTATTGCTGATCTGATTTTGTGGAACAGGATGATTGACCTGCTACTGTGATCACCGTTTGGCTGCCACGCTGCTCAATCAGGATGCCGGGAATAATGAAAACAAGGGGATAAATTTGTGATTTCACTGGACGCTGATTATCTGGTTGTTGGCAGCGGTGCTGTGGGCATGGCGTTTGCCGATATTCTGCTGACCGAAACGGATGCACAACTTGTTATCGTTGACCGGTTCCCAAAGCCGGGTGGCCACTGGAACGTTGCTTATCCCTTTGTAATGCTTCACCAGCCCTCAGCGTTTTATGGTGTCAGCTCGCGAGAATTGAGCAAGGGTGTCAAGGATCAGATAGGCCTGAACAAGGGGTTGGGTGACCTGGCGTCTGGCGCGGAAGTGAGCGCGTATTTTGATGAAGTGATGCGCCACCAGTTCTTGCCGACCGGGCGTGTGCAGTATTTTCCAATGTGCGACTATCAGGGTAATGGTCAATTTGCTTCCAGGCTCAGTGGTAAAAAATACACCGTTACTGCCGGCAAGACAGTTGACGCCACGTATTTGAAAACTTCAGTGCCGGCGACACACACCCCCAACTTTGACATCGACAGCGGGGTGCAATTTATGCCGCTGAACGACCTGGTGAACGTGACCCGGCCACCCGCAGGTTTTGTAGTGATCGGTGGTGGCAAGACTGGCATCGATGCCTGCCTGTGGCTGCTGGAGCAGGGTGTGGAACCGGATAACATTCGCTGGATCGTACCGCGGGATGCGTGGCTGCTGGATCGGCGCAACACACAGCCGGCCGAGGAGTTCTTTAACGACACCATGGGCGCTCAGGCAGCGCAAATGGAGTCAATCGCGAATGCTGAATCCATCGAAGATATGTTCGATCGCCTGGAAGCGTCAGGGTATTTTTTGCGCATTGACAAAAACGTTCGACCGAAAATGTTTCATGGCGCGACGATCAGCAAAGCTGAGGTAGAACAATTGCGCCGGATCAAAAATGTCATACGCATGGGGCATGTTAAAAAACTGGCTACGGACGAGATAGTTCTTGATGCAGGCACTGTCAGCACCAGTCCCAAACACCTGCATGTTGACTGTTCTGCCCGCGCGATTAGTAACGTCGAAACCAAGCCCATTTTTGCCGGAAATTTGATTACACCGCAAATGGTCAGATCCTATCAGCCAGTATTCAGCGCGGCCTTTATTGCTCATGTCGAGACGAACTATGAAACTGAGGCACAAAAGAATCAGCTTTGCGGTGTGGTGCCTTTGCCTAATGATGATACTGATTACATCAAGTTCACGGCAGCATTTATGATGAACCAATACACCTGGGGTCAGGACAAGGTATTAAGCGCCTGGTTGCTGAACAACCGGCTGGACGGCTTTAGCAAGCTCGCACGCAATATCAACGATAGCGATACTGAAAAATTGCAAATAATGCAAAGGTTACGCAGTAATGCGATGCCCGCCATGGCCAAGCTTCAGCAATTCCTGGCCGAACTGAATTAGAGATTTTACGAGAGGCCTGTCATGTCAGAATTTCAAGTGCAAAAAAACGAGCTAGCGACGCACCGAATCGTGGAGACTCCACTTCCAAAGGCCGGTGCCGGGGAGATAGTCGCTAGGATCGAGCGTTTTGCATTCACCGCGAACAATATTACTTATGGGGTCACAGGCGACCGGCTGGGCTACTGGCAGTTCTTTCCGCCGGGTGGTGATAATGGTGGAACCTGGGGTCTGCTGCCGGTCTGGGGGGTTGCTGATGTGGTGGAATCGAACGTGGATGAGGTTCCTGTTGGAGATCGGTTGTTTGGCTACTTTCCACCGGCAACGACATTAAAAATCACTCCCGTTGGGGTCACCGACCAACGCCTGATTGACGGTGCAACGCATCGCAAATCTCTGCCGCCGCCCTACAACAGCTATCGCCGGGTGTATGCCGAGCCAGGCTATGACAACGCCATGGATAACGAACGTATGTTGCTTTATCCGCTGTATATTACTTCTTTTAGCTTGTGGGATTATCTGCTGGACAACGACTGGTACGATGCGCAACAAATTGTCATCGTCAGTGCGTCCAGCAAAACCAGCATTGGCCTCGCTTTTGCGTTGCACGCTGATAGCAAGGCGCCACCGGTGACGGGCATCACCTCAGCTCGCAACGTCGATTTTGTCACATCGCTGGGTCATTATGACCAGACCTTGTCTTATGATGAACTTGGTGACATCGACGCCAGCCTACCCACCACCATCGTGGATATGTCGGGAAACCGTGAAGTATTGGGCAAGCTACATGCACGGCTGGGCGACAACATGAAGCGCACGCTTAATGTCGGGCTTACGCATTGGGAAGAGCAGCATGCTGGCGAGGGCTTTATTGCTGAACGCTCACATTTGTTTTTTGCACCAAGCCATATTCAGCAGCGACTGAAGGAATGGGGGCCGAGAGGTTTTGAACAGCGTTCTACAGAATTCATGATCAAAGCGGCGCTTGCAAGCCGCGCATGGCTACACCTTGAACGGTTGCAAGGCCTGGAGGGACTGGCCGGAGTTTACGCTGACGTATGTGCGGGCAGAACTGCACCGTACAAAGGTTTGATTGTCGAGTTATAACTGTTGTCGAAAAATTCGTCTGTCGAATACCCTTTTGCTAATCTACTTCCGCAGCGGCCGTGTTATTCAGCAGCCCAAGAAACTGGGCGCCGGCAGCATCGGGGCGCAGAATTTTATTCTTGCGGGTGCCGTCGACCAGTGACTGAATGCGGATCGGGTTGGAGAGCAGTTCACGTGCTGCGTCGGCAGCAACTGGCCGGCTGAGGTAATAGCCTTGCAGAATATCGCATTGCAGATCACGAAGGTAATCCACTTGCTCGACAGTCTCGACTCCTTCGGCCACGACAGACAGTCCCATTGTATGGGCCAGTGAAGTAACCCCATTCACCACCGCGGCATCTTGTGGGTTGTCCAGCAAACCGTTCATAAAAGAACGGTCAATCTTGATGACCGAAACCGGGAATTGAGTTAAGCACTGCAAGGTAGCATAGCCTGTGCCGAAATCATCGATTGCGATCGTCGCGCCAGCTTCACTGAGCGTGTTCATAATATCGGCAGCGGCGCGCGCATTTTCCATCACCACGCTCTCGGTGATTTCAAACTCCAGCAAGGCCGGATCGATGCCCACTTCATGGACGATACTGAGAATTCGGGTGGCCAGCTTGGCGTCATGAAACTCAACGGGTGACAGGTTGATTGCCACCGGAATATCACCGAGTCCGGCCTGGCTCCACGCCGCGATCTGCTTGCAGACGTGTTTGATCGTTTGCTGGCTGATGGCGTTCATGCAGCCAATCTGCTCGGCAACCGGAATAAACTCATCCGGTGGAATGGTGCCCGACCGCGGATTATTCCAGCGTAATAACGCTTCCATGCCCACGATCTTGCCACTGTGCATGCACACTTTGGGCTGGTAGTGGACATCAAATTCACCTTTTTCGATGGCTCTGTGCAAATTGGTTTCAAGGCGTAAACGGCGCTTGGACATGGTATTGATTTCGGTCGCGTAATAGCGAAAGCGCTCACTTCCGGCGTCACGTGTGACGGCGTTCATTGCAGCACTGGCGTGACGCAGTAACGTCACGGCATCGAGACTGTCTTCAGGGTACACACTGATACCAAGATCTGCTGTCAGACTAATTTCGTTGCCCGCAATTTCCTGCGGAACCGCCAGGGACTCCTGCATACGATTGATGATACGTGGAACCTGTTCGATGTCTTCGATGTCGGTCAGCAGCAATCCGATCTGTTCTGAGTCCAGACGGGCAACACTGTGCGGCAAAGCTTTGGATTGAAGCACTCCTATGCTGTCGCTGGCTCGCAGGGTTTTCTTGATGATGCCTAAAGCAGTCTCGCGAAACTTTTCAGCTGCCATTTCGCCGAGTGCATCACGCACTCGTGGCAAGGCATCCAGACGCAGAGCAATGGCGACCACATGATGACGATAGCGCTTTGCCCGTTCGATTGCCTGGGTGGTGCGGTCCAGCAAAAGCTGCCGCCCGGGCATGCCGGTAACGCGCTCTAACACACCATCGCTGGTGCCCAGGGACAGCGCCGTTTCCAGTTCATCAATGCGCACTTCCAGAGTCGCAACATAGTCTTTGTCAGGACCTTTGACCCGTTTCGGAGTGGTGCTGGCAGGTGCCTGGGGAGCAATAACACAGGCGCCCTCATTATTAAGCACTTCGACACGATTGCGGCCATTTTCCTTGGCCGTATATAGTGCGCTGTCGGCCTGATCGACGAGTACCGTAGCATCGATTTTTTCCTGACCCATCTGGGCAACGCCAAAACTGGCGGTAACCAGATCCATTTCTGCAACCGGTGTGCACCGGCCGGTCAACAAAGTTGAACGAATTTTTTCCGCATGCACAGCCGCAGCTTCTGCATCAGAACCCGGCAAAACTACGCAGAACTCTTCGCCACCATAGCGGCCGACCAGGTCGTCAGGGGAGGCACTGTCAAGCAATATCTCTGCCATCAGCCGAATAACTTTATCGCCGACTCCATGTCCGAATTTATCATTAATTTTTTTGAAAAAATCAATATCGACCATGATGCATGACAAGGGGGTTCCGTTGTCTTTCGCATCCGCAATTAATGTATCAAACCCTTTAAAAAACGAACGCCGGTTGAGACACCCGGTCAGCGGGTCGCGGGTTGCCAGAACCTGCAGCTCACGGTTTTGCCGACGAATTTCTTTCTCATTGCTTTCCAGTCGCGTCAATGCATGCCGTAATTCATCATTGGCTTTTTCAAGTTCAGTGATATCGTCAAACGTGGCCATCACGCCGCGGACGGGTTGCCCGGGTCCGCCGGAAATTGGCGAAGCATTGACCACGAGGTTGTAACGATTGCCGACAGGGGTAACCAGGGATAGCTCAATTGATCCGTTAGCATCGTCACCGCGAAGTAAACTCACCCAGGGCAGTTCAATGTCATCGGGAATTTCCCAATTGAGCTGATTAACAGGTTTACCCAGTAATTCTTCGTGACCAAGATCCGTTTTGGCAACGAAAGCCTGGTTTGCGAAAACGATTTGCTCTTTGGCGTCAACGATCAACACGCCCTCAGCAAGGGTGTCCAAGGCGGTGCGAACCCGGGCAGGAATCACAGCGTCCGGGTTTAATTCGCGCAGGGCCCTGCGCAGAAAAATCTGATAGGCAATAAAACCAAAGACACCAAGAAAAAGGAGCATGGAAAGAAACGAGCCTTTGAAAAGGCGATCACCAGTAGTGCCGAGGCGACCAAAGTGAACTTCGAGAGCACCCCAGCGTTGCTTGCCTTTGAATAACGGCACGATCACATGGGTGGCGGTGGATTTGTCGTTGAGATTGACCTTCCACGTTTCTGCATGATTGCCGGCCTGAGCGACAAGTTCATTTGCTGCAGTTCGCACGCCCACAGAAATAACCGAATTATTACGGGATACCACTGAACGAAGTGTCCGGGTTGCAGCTTCCGGATCGTTAACAGCAATCGCCGATGATACCTGTACACCCAGAGATTCTGCGATCACCTTGCGTGACTCCAGTTCAGCAGACCGTGTGTCGGGAACGACTCCGAGGAGTTGTCCGAACAACATGGTGCTGACGGTTAACATGACCAGGCCAAAACTTAGCCTCGCGACAGGGGACTTAATCATTTTTTACCTCCGGAACCACGTCGAAACAGGTGATCCAGTTTCCGGTCCTCGGTGTTAGATTCTTGTAAACCATCTTCTTCCCGACGCGACTTGCCACCGCCAACAATAGACAGTGGGTCGAGATGTCTCCACAACGGTGCGGAAGTCAGGAATGTTGCAATCATCGATCCGGCGCGCAGTATCCAGCCAATAATGCCGACCGTGACGGTGGCAGATGCACCAGCGGCAACGCTGGCGAATATTTCACTTTGTTCAGCGCTTTCTTCACCGGCTTTGTCCAGTTCGCGACGCATGTTGTCCAGGCCATCAACAAACGAAGCGCTGGAAAGGCCATCATCAAATGTCTCAGCCGCGAGCTGGAATGCGAAGTTGGCAGGACCCTGTGCACCGGACATCAGCAGCTCGCGCACCAGGCTTGAAGCCGAGCCTGGCAGCGCGCCTGTGGGATTATCAGGGTTATTCGGTGCGATACTATCTGCTACGGAGTCATCGACAACGATCGATGCTGGTGGTGCGAGTTGTTGCAGGCTATTGGGTTGTTCGTTCACGATCACTACAGATTCGTTGCCGGGTGCGGGTGCCAGTGCATCGGCAAGCGGATCGTCTTCCTCTTCTTCACTCTCTTCGGCAGCGGTAGCGGCTGGCGTCAACGGCGGAGTTGATACAGTCGTTTCAACGATAGCGCTGTTATCGATCTTTACTGTCGTGTCGCTAACGCTGATTATCACCTCCTGTACGGCTGAACTGGTGCCATCGCTTGTGGCGACGATGACTTCGTAAATG
>JABDLQ010000271.1 GCA_013002925.1 Gammaproteobacteria bacterium
GTTCTGACCCGTTCCAGCCGGGTCCATGCACGGCGGGGCAATGCATTCCACCAGGCGTCTTTTCCCGCCCCGCGATTTTGTATGGCGTCGTTGTTGTGCCGCGTGTGATCATCCGCGTGCCTGGTGAGCACACAGGATGGCAGCGCTATTAACACGATCAGCAATGCGGATGCTGCAAGTTTTATCGTCATACGCCATCCTTGTGTCATCGAACGGTTATGTCGGCGAGCAGTTATTGTGTGTCAGCATCAACATATCCGTCAATCTGGTAGCGCTCGAACCCTCGAGCGGTCAGGTCTTGCAGCTCCTTAAACAGTTTTTTATCAGTAACTTTGAAATTGAAACAGGACTTTCCCTGCATGCGCTGACGCAACGGCACCGACAACTGTTCCAGAAGTTCGGGATACACATACACTGGCATCAGATGATACGAAACATAGTTTTTATTAATTATTACTGAAGCGAAAAAAAGTGGCTTTTTATTTTTCATCACGTAGGCAGTGTTCAGCAAGTAGCCATGGTCATCGTCCCGATCACACACTAACCGGGATGAATAGCGCGCCAGGATTTTTTTTAGTTCGGCGAAAACATTTTCGAATTGAACCGGAGCTTGCATGGATATATCGCTTTAGGTCTGTATCGATGTGCCGTATAGATAATACCAGTATCGATGTTCCAGGCTTGTTTCAATACTTATTCATTGATGGAGCGGCGGCCAGCCAATGCGTGGGACAGCGTTCCGCCATCAACAAACTCAAGCTCGCCACCAATAGGTACCCCATGAGCAATTCGGCTGGCCCTGACGTTCATGGAAGTGGCAAGCTCTGCCAGGTAGTGCGCCGTGGCTTCGCCTTCCACTGTCGGGTTCGTAGCAATGATGATCTCCTGCACCTCCCCGGACTGCAAGCGTGCCTCGAGAAGATCAATGCCAAGCTCGTCGGGCCCGATTCCATCAAGGGGCGACAGATGGCCCATCAGCACGAAATACAGTCCGCTGAAGCCCGCGCTGTGTTCAATTGCCGCAACATCAGCGGGTGTTTCGACAATACACAAAGTGGCGGTATCACGCCGACCGGACTGACATAAACCACACAACTCATTTTCGGTAAACATTCTGCAGCGCTGGCAATTACCGATGTCGGTAACCGAACGGGCCAGGGTTTGCGAGAGTTTTTGCGCTCCCTCACGATCGCGATCGAGTAAATGAAACGCCATCCGCTGAGCTGATTTTGGGCCGACACCCGGCAGGCAGCGAAACGCGTCGATCAACTCGGACAAAAGTGGCGAATAGGCCATACTAGAAAGGCAGATTCAATCCGCCGGGCAGGCCGGCCGTGAGTCCCGACATTTTTTCCTGCGTGGCCTGCTCTACTTTGCGTGTCGCATCATTGATTGCCGCCGCTACCAGGTCTTCCAGCATATCCTTGTCTTCACCGACCAGTGTGTTGTCTATGCTGACAGAACGCACCTGGTGCTTGCAATTCATAACCACCTTGACCATGTCCCCGCCTGCGACCCCGGTGACCTCGATTCCCGCGAGTTCTGCCTGCGCTTTTTGCAAGTCTTCCTGCATCTTTTGCGCCTGCTTCATGATATTGCCCAGTCCGCCTTTCATTATATACTCCTGCAGTATTCAGTTAATCGGTTTGATGGATTCTTCCTGAATCTCGGCATCAAATGTTTCCAGCAGCGCCTTGACGTTGGGGTCTTCAAATATCGAGTCACGAATGCTTTGCAATCTGGCCTCTTCTGCCTGGCGTTGTTTTGTCGCAGGCGTAACGGCCGCAATTTTACCCAACTCTATTTTGACGGTGAATTCATCGCCAAGGTGGTTTTGCATCACCGCTGCCAGTTTGCTCTGCACCTGCGCCGTCAACATATGTCGATTATCTTCATCCAGAATTAGCATAATATGTTGATCATCATTTGCTTTGACCACACAGTTGGCCGCTAGTTGCCGGGCCGCGCCCTGGAGCCCCATGAGTTTGATGACACCTTCCCAGTCGTTGAAATCCAGCCCGCTGCCGGTCGTATCGATAACGGCGGACGAGGTCTTTCGTGCCGGTCGGGCCCGCTGGTTGCCGGTTGTCGTGGCCGGCAGTGCCTGTTGCCCCCGCCCGGTCGCGCGGCTACTTTTTCCGACGGCCGCCGGTGCGTCGGAACTCCCGCCAGAATCTGCTCCAGGCGTCTGCGCCGATGACGGCATAAAGGCCATCATTCTTAACAGCACCATTTCAAATCCACTGCGCCCGTCGGGCGCCAGCGGCAAGTCACGTCGCCCTAAAATTGCAATCTGGTACATCAGCTGAATTTCTTCCGGACTCAGCTTGGCGCAGATATGCTTGACAGCATCCCGCATCTCCATAGAATCACGCGGCGCTGACTGCGTTAGTGCAAATATTGCCGCACGCTGAAAAAGAATCGCAAACTCTTGCAGAACCTCTTCGAAATCCGGTGCATATTCACTCATCGCGGCGATCAGTTCCAGCATCTTTTTAGCGTCACCCGCGACCACCGCGTTTGCCAGCGTGTAGACCTTGTTGCGTTCGACGCTCCCAAGCATTTTACGCACGTCCGCCTCGCTGACCGCGCCATCACCGTAAGCGACGGCCTGATCCAGCAGACTCAGTGCATCCCGCATGCTGCCATCCGCACCACGGGCAAGCAGAGTCAACGCCTCTCCGTCGTAACTAAAGTCTTCGGCCTTACAAATTGCCTGCAGTCGTTCGATAATCAGGTCGCGCGGCAGGCGTTTCAGATTAAACTGCAGACACCGCGAGAGCACCGTGACCGGCAGCTTTTGTGGATCGGTGGTCGCCAGCAGAAACTTCACATGCGGCGGCGGCTCTTCAAGCGTTTTTAGAAGCGCATTAAATGAGTGACGCGAGAGCATGTGGACCTCGTCGATCAGGTATACCTTGTACCGTCCAAACGTCGGCGCGTACTGCACATTGTCGAGCAATTCACGAGTGTCGTCGACCTTGGTGCGCGAAGCGGCATCGACTTCCAGCAGATCCACAAACCGTCCTGCATCGATTTCCTGACAGGCGCTGCATTCTCCGCACGGTGTCGACGTCACCCCTTTCTCGCAATTGATGCACTTGGCTAGAATCCGGGCAATTGTTGTTTTCCCAACACCCCGGGTACCGGTAAACAGGAATCCGTGATGCAAGCGATCGCTGTCGAGCGCATTAATCAGTGTACGCAGAACATGCTCCTGCCCGGCCATTTCGGCAAACGTGCGGGGTCGCCATTTTCGGGCAAGAACGGTATAACTCATGGGCTCATACTGAACAGGGCTATTGATATCAAGACTATTAGGGTTCCACTGTACCATTACAAAAGCGGCCCACGTCAGTGCTCCCCCGGCACCCGGCTTCACCGCTACCGTTGCTCCCTTCCGGGCCTGGCGGAGTTTACGGCTGACCGTCGCGGAGGTACCAACGCGGGCCACCGGAGCGCACTGTAACAACCCCGTCGACGCGCGGCAACTTCACCGGACCGGTCATTTTTTCAGGGCTTCGTGATCTGCATATTTTTGGCGAACTTCTGAATTGAAGTGCAGTGCGGATGTGATTGTTTCTTGAAACCTGTGGAGATAAAGTCGCTACTTAGTTGATATCTCTATACAATATTTTTGGATGGCCTGAATGCCCGGGAGAATCACCTAGCCCGGCCTGATCTGACCGTTGCCGCGCACAATGTATTTGTAGCTGGTCAGTTGTTCAACACCGACCGGTCCGCGCGCATGCACCTTGCCGGTCGCGATACCAATTTCAGCCCCCATGCCAAATTCACCGCCATCGGCAAACTGCGTGGACGCATTGTGCATGACAATCGCACTGTCGACCGTATCCAGAAACACGTTAGCTACGGTGCTGTCTTGTGCCACGATCGATTCGGTGTGACCGGAACCAAATTTGCTGATATACCGGGCGGCGTCTCGAACCCCGTCCACCATGCGGGCAGCCATGATCGGACCCAAAAACTCGCAACCCCAGTCACTGTCGCGAGCCGGTACGACCCGCGTATCAAGTGCGCAAACAGCCTCATCTCCGCGTATTTCACAGCCCGCATCCAGCAATTGCGCAATGACTGCCCGCTGGTCTTCCGGCGCCAGGGCGCCATCCAGCAATACGGTTTCGGCCGCCCCACAAATGCCGGTGCGGCGCATTTTTGCGTTGACAACAATTTGTTTCGCCATCTGTATATCAGCGCTGTTGTCAATATACACATGACAAATGCCTTCAAGATGCCCCATGACCGGCACGCGTGCATCCTCCTGCACCCGGCGAATCAGATTTTTACCACCCCGCGGAACCAGCAGATCCACGCAGCCATCCAAACCAGACAACAGCAAACCGACCGCATCGCGATCAGCCGTGGGAACCATCTGCACGCACTCAACAGGCAAACCGCTGGCACTCAATGCCTCCTGGATCAGAGCGTAGATTTGCCTGTTCGTGTGAAAACTCTCCGTACCACCGCGCAAAATTACTCCATTGCCGCTTTTCAGACACAGGGCCGCTGCATCTGCGGTTACGTTGGGCCGACTCTCGTAAATAATCCCGATCACGCCCAGAGGTACCCGACGTCGTTCGATCCCCAGTCCATTGGGTCGGTCCCAACTGGCAATCGTCTGCCCGATCGGATCATCAAGTAGCGCAATGGAGGTCACACCATCAACCATGGCACTGATACGCTCAGGATCAAGCCGCAGACGGTCCAGCATGGCATCTGATAAGCCCTTCTCAGCCGCCGCCGCCACATCCCCGTGGTTAGCTTTCAGAATCTGCTCCGCACCATGGTTCAGTCGCTTCGCAATCGCTTGCAGGACTTCATTTTTTTGTGTAGTCGATGCCAGTGCAAGTCGGCGCGCTGCTTGCTGTGCTTGTGTGCCCAGCCGCAGCATCGTCGTTTCTAAATCAGTCATGCTGTCACTCTTGGTGTATGTCAACTGTATGTTAGCGGTTTTGATCGTGTAACGTCAGGTCATCACGATGAATGATCTCATCAGGGCCCGGGTATCCCAGCGTCGCCTCAATTGCCTCGCTTTGCAGGCCACAAATGAGGTGCACCTCCCCTACCGGGTAACCTGCCAGGCCGCGCGCCAGCTCACGTCCCTGGCTATCGACAATCAGTACAGCGTCCCCGCGTTCAAACTGACCATCGGCGGAGACCACGCCCACCGGTAACAAGCTGCTGCCACCACGGAGCGCACTTGCGGCCCCATCATCTACATGTAATCGCCCCTGCGCCTTGAGGCTGCCGGCAATCCACTGCTTGCGTTTGGCAATCGGGGATGCAGACGACACAAAATGCGTGCACCGCGCGCCATCCAGCACCCGTTTCACGGGGTGTTCAAACGCACCGGAAGCCAGAATCATGTGACAACCACTCGCCACCGCCACCTTTGCTGCGGCAATTTTTGTCATCATGCCGCCCGTTCCAAACTGGGAGCCGGGTATCCCCGCCATCGCTTCGATATCGGGTGTGATCTCGCGTACACAGGACAAAAATGTGGCGTCCGGGTTGCTGCGCGGATCCGCCGTGAACAACCCCTCGGTGTCCGACAGCATCAGCAGGCAGTCAGCAGAGATCATCTGCGCCACACGCGCCGCAAGACGGTCATTGTCTCCCACTCGAATTTCGCTGGTCGCAACGGTGTCATTCTCATTCACCACGGGAATTATTCCCATGTCCAGCAACGATTCCAGCGTATTCCGCGCGTTCAAATAACGCTTGCGTTGCTCAGTGTCTTCGAGTGTCAGCAACACCTGGGCTGTCGTGATGTCATGCTGACGCAGCATATCCCTGAATTCATGCGCCAGCGCTATCTGGCCGATGGCCGCTGCTGCCTGGATCTGTGCCAGTTTGAGCTCCGCGCGCACAAATCCCATTTGCAGGCAGCCCAGCGCCACAGCACCGGATGACACCACCACCACATTCGTGCCACGGGCTCTTAACCTGACCAGGTCTTTAGTGAGAGTATCAAACCAGCCTCGATCGAAGCGCTCCTCCACTCCATGCACCAGTAATGACGAGCCCAGTTTTACGACCAGGGTATGACAGTTCTCCAGGACCGACGGGGCTGTGGTGGTAGTCATTTTTTCCCCGCCAAAAACATGGTTGCTGTGTGCGCCGCCAATTCAGATCACTCAGGGTATCGAAATACCGGCAATTTCCATGGCGGTGCGAATTTTTAGCTTGACCGACTCGGTCACCGGCATTATCGGCAGACGCACGTCAGGTTCACACAGATTCAGCAAAGAGGCTGCATATTTGGCGCCGGCGGGACTCGGATCCGCAAACAGACTCAGATGCAATGGCACCAGTTTTTCATGGCAGGTCAGTGCAGTTGCATAATCTCCAGCACTGCAGGCATTTTGCATTTTGGCACAGAGTGCCGGGGCCACATTCGCCGTAACGGAAATACATCCCCGACCACCAGCGGCCCGATAGGCGATGGCGGTAAGATCATCCCCCGACAGATAATCAAAACTGTCGCCAAACAAAAACCGTTCCTCTGATATGCGCCCCAGATCACCGGTAGCGTCTTTGACGCCAATCACACGTTCCAGATGCGCCAGTCGTGCCATGGTCTCTGCACGGATATCCACAACCGCCCGGGGCGGAATGTTGTAGACCACAATGGGCAGATTCGTAGAGTCGTGCAGCAATTTGAAATGCTCAAAAATTCCTTCTTGTGATGGGCGGTTGTAGTAGCCGACCACCACCAGCACGCCGTCGGCACCGGCACGCTCCGCGCAACGCGCGTATTCGATTGATTCGGTGGGATTGTTGGAACCGGCACCGGCCAGCACTTTGACGCGGCCTGCCGCCTGCTCAACTACGATCTCGATAACTTGCTTGTGCTCGGCTTCCGACAGTGTCGGAGATTCACCGGTTGTACCAACTGGAACCAGGCCATGCGTGCCCTGCTCGATTTGCCAATCCACGATGTTGCGCAGAGCGTCTTCGTCAATCAGATTCTTCTTAAAAGGCGTGACCAGGGCAACCAGAGATCCACTGAACATGCTTGCAACCCTTTCTAAAAGTAAATGAACCAACCGCGTACTTCCTGTCTGCACACAGGATACTCAGCCAGCGAGTTTAATACATCTTGAGATAGTGCAGGTTTCGGGGATTCGAATCCAGCGCAAGCAAGTGTTCCGTTATGGGTGTCGGAGTTCAGACCTTCAAAATTTCGCACTAAAGAGGGATTACCCGGTGCTGCGCACCTCGCCCTGCGGGTCGTCATCGCTGCGCGATGACGCTGTCTCCGCCGGCTGCGCCGGCTCCGGCTCGAACCTTCATGGTTTGATTTTCTCGGGTTCGATTCCAGCGGGGTTCTGGCTCGCTGCCTTGTTCATCACAGCATGGTTCTTTAAGTTTTTGGCGGAGAGAGAGGGATTACTCGGTGCTGCGCACCTCGCCCTGCGGGTCGTCATCGCTGTGCGATGACGCTGTCTCCGCCGGCTGCGCCGGCTCCGGCTCGAACCTTCATGGTTTGATTATCTCGGGTTCGAATCCAGCGGGGTTCTGGCTCGCTGCCCTGTTCATCACAGCATGGTTCTTTAAGTTTTTGGCGGAGAGAGAGGGATTCGAACCCTCGATACGGGGTTACCGTATACATGAATTCCAATCATGCGCCTTCGACCACTCGGCCACCTCTCCGTGTCTTGATGTTCCGGTCAGGCGCCTGAGCCTGAAACGGCCGGCGAAGGTTACCCTACCGGCCTGATTGAAGCAATGCGAAACGTCCCTTATAAGAACCCGACGACCCATTCATGTCGGATGCGATAGCCGCCACCTTCGGGTACCAGTTCCATAATCTTCACGATGGAACGCGCTCCTTCGGACCCATTAAAATCCTGGACCAGGCGCACGAGTATACGTCCCAGCGCCAGATCTTCCAGCGTCACATCCCGAATCGAAATTTCTGCCGGCCCCGTGCTCTCGATCAGTTCCTTGCGCCGCAAGAGCCAGGATTCACGCTCTTCGATATCATCCGGTGATCGATAATCTTGCGAATAAAAGGCCAGATAGGCTGGTATATCAGCCCGCGCCCAGGCGTTGATCCAGGCATCCAGCGTGGCTCGCGGATCGCCATTGAACGGCTCACCAATTTCCAGTGCAGCGCTGGCTGACGTTTGCACAGCGCGATTGGTATCAGGAGACGCCGATTTGTCCGTGTCCGGCTCGGCCGCTTTGGCTACCACAAGTTGTGGGGGCAAAACGCTGCATGGATCACTCCGTTCTTTGCGTTCGCCGGAAAGCGGCGGGATTTGACGGTTTTTGGAAGGATCCGGCCTGGACATGTCCGGAGGCACCACAAGCTGCTGTCCCGATTTGCTGTATACGTATTCCTGTGGGCGATCGCAGGCATCACCGGTACCACAAGCGCTGAGCAGCAGTATCGCCATACTCCAAACACTGGCGTTTTTGATTTCAGGCATAAACTAACGACTCCAAACGATATTCAGTCACAGGGTGATCAGAAGCAGCGGTCTTTGGCGAACCTGGGCTGCCGGTATAAAATTTGACTGCATTCTAGCCTATTTGACGCGAGAATCAGAGACATTTGCACACCGCCCAACTCGCGGTACACTCTCCATTGTTCTTTGCGGTGACCACCTTTATGCCACATTATCTGCTGATCTCTGCCATCGGACCCGAACGCACCGGTCTGGTTCACGAATTGACGACGAAAGTGCTCGATTGCGGCGGCAACATTGACGAAAGCCGGATGGCGACGCTCGGCCAGGAGTTTGCGACGTTAATGCTGGTATCGGGTAATTGGCACACACTGGCCAAACTCGAGTCCGAACTCGCTGCTCTGGAAGATGGATCAGCGATGAACATTACGTGCCGGCGTACGGAATCGATGCCTCCGAAGCAAGACTTGCTGCCCTATTCTGTGGATGTGGTAGCGCTCGATGCGGCCGGAATAGTTCACGCAGTTTCAGGTTTTTTCAGCGCGCGCAAAATTGCCATTGCGGAAATGGCGACACACTGCCACGCAGCTGCACATACCGGAGCAAACATTTTTAACATGCAAATGATCGTCAGCATTCCCAGCAATCTGCACATTGCCCGTCTGCGTGACGAATTTGCGGAATTTTGCGACGATTTAAATATCGATGCTATTTTGGAACCTGCCAAAACCTGACTACCTTTGAGGAAAAACATGAGTGCTCCAAAGACCGGAAGAAAAGTTAAAAACTTCAAAGCGCCCGCCACCGGGGATAAAACGATAGAGCTGAAGGATTTGCTCGGTTCGAATGTCGTTATCTATTTTTACCCAAAAGACAGCACGCCCGGATGTACCACTGAAGGTCAGGATTTTCGCGATAACAGCCTGAAATTCAAACGCCGAAACACCGTGGTGCTCGGGGTCTCGCGTGACAGCCTCAGGAGTCACGAGAATTTCCGCAACAAGCACAATTTCAAATTTGATTTGATCTCGGATGCTGATGAAAAACTGTGCAAACAGTTTGATGTCATCAAGGAAAAAAACATGTACGGACGCAAGGTATTGGGCATAGAACGCAGCACGTTTTTGCTCGACGACGAAGGCAAACTCCGCCGCGAGTGGCGGAAAGTCAAAGTCAAAGGCCATGTCGATGAAGTGCTGCAGGCGATCGCAGACCTGGGATGACAGCTAGCCGTATTTTTGTGCTGGATACCAACGTTCTGATGCATGATCCAACGGCGATGTTTCGCTTTGATGAACACGACGTGTATATCCCAATGGTGGTTCTGGAGGAACTCGATCGCGGCAAAAAGGGGTTGTCTGAAGCGGCTCGGAATGCTCGCCAGGCTAGTCGGTTCCTCGATGATCTGCTACGCGATCATGACAAAGCAGCAATTGATCGAGGCATCCAGTTACCGGGGCAGTTCCGCCGCAACGGTGATGAAATGGTTAGCGCCGGTCGGCTGTTTTTTCAAACCACCACCCAGCGCGCAGCGCTACCCGATACACTCGCCGGCAACATTCCGGACAACAATGTGCTGGGCACGACGCTGGCTACCCAAAACGAACATGCCACGGCCCAGGTCACGCTGGTGTCAAAAGACATCAATTTGCGCATCAAGGCAGCAGTACTTGGTATTCATGCAGAAGATTACTTCAATGATAAAACGCTGGATGATGTGGACCTGCTGTTTTGCGGGTTCACCGAACTTGCGGAGGATTTTTGGGAGTCCCATAGCAAGGATATCGACGCCTGGAAAGAGGACGGCCGCACGTTCTATAAAATCAGCGGCGCCGATGTCGCCAATTGGGTGCCCGGCCAATTTGTTTACACTACGGACGGTAGCGCCTTTGAGGCAACCGTTCGCTCAACAGACGACGAGGACGCGGTAGTTGAAGTCGTGACTGATTACACTAGTGACAGCCATGACGTGTGGGGAATCAGGGCTCGCAACCGGGAACAAAATTATGTGCTGAATCTGCTGCTCGATGATGACATCGATTTGGTCACAATTTTAGGGGCTGCAGGCACCGGTAAAACATTACTGGCCCTGGCTGCAGGATTGCGACAGACGCTGGATGACAATCGCTACAAAGAAATAATCATGACGCGTGTCACGGTGCCGCTGGGCGAAGACATCGGATTTTTACCGGGTACGGAAGAAGAAAAAATGGAGCCGTGGATGGGGGCATTGATGGATAATCTCGAAGTTCTGAACCATGGTGAAGACGTTGGTTCGTGGGGCCGTGACGCAACCCACGATCTGATACGCAATCGAATCAAAATACGATCATTGAATTTTATGCGCGGACGCACATTTTTTAATCGTTACATTATCGTCGATGAGGCTCAAAACCTGACCGCCAAACAAATGAAAGCACTCATTACGCGCGCCGGACCCGGTACCAAACTGGTGGTAGCCGGAAACGTTGCACAAATCGACACACCCTACCTGACTGAGACCACGTCGGGACTAACGTATGTAGTCAATCGCTTCAAGAGCTGGGCCCATTCCGGTCACATTACGTTGTTGCAGGGGGAGCGCTCGCGACTCGCCGATCATGCCGCAGAGCTTCTGTAGCTCCCGGGGTCCTGACAGCGCGTGCTGGAACTAAAGACCTGCCCGCAAGTCTTAGACGGTGTCAATGTACCGGAGCGACTCTTGAAACCACTACTGATACTGCTATTGCTGGGTCCGTTGGCGACCACTCCTGTATTGGCCAACAACGATTTGCCGGATATCGGGCTGTCTGCGAGCGCCAGGATTTCAAGCTCACAGGAATATCAGATTGGACGTGCCATCGTGCGCAACCTCCATCAACAGGGCGCGATTGTCACCGACCCGGAGATTACCGCTTACATTCAGTCGATTGGCAGCCGCATTGCAGTACATGCGCATGATGGCAACCAACGCTTTACTTTCTTTGTTGTCGATGATCCGCAAATAAACGCGTTTGCTTTACCGGGCGGTTTTATCGGTGTTCACACCGGATTAATCAACGCCACGAGCAACGAAAACGAGCTTGCAGGCGTTCTGGCCCACGAGATTGCACACGTGAGTCAGAAACACATTGCCCGCATGATTGAATCCAGCGGTCAGACCAGCATACTGACCACTGCCGCGATCGTGGCCGCTGTGCTGATCGGTGGGCTGACCGGTGCCGGTGGAGATGCCATGGGCGCTGCCGTTTCGGTAGCTCAGGGGGCAGCGATGCAACAGCAAATCAACTTTACCCGTGAAAATGAATATGAAGCGGACAGGATTGGAATTACTTATCTGGCCGATGCGGGTTTTGACCCGCAGGGCATGCCCACGTTTTTTAAAACACTCGCACGCAAGACCGGCACCTCAGGCATTCAAATTCCCGAGTTTTTTCGCACCCATCCCATGACCAGCAATCGCATTGCCGAAACCAGCGACCGGGCGAACCAGCTTGCGCAACTCGACGTACCAAGCAGCACCAGTTATAAGCTCGCGAAGGCGCGTTTGAGTGTACTCGCACACGACAATCCGACCACCGCCTTGCAAAATATCGAGGATCGCATCGAAGGGCACCCTACCGAAGAACGTGACGAATTACAGTACGCGTATGCGCTGGCGCTGATTCGCTCAGGGCGCGCCGGCCAGGCCGTGGAGTTGCTGGAGCCGTTGCTGCAAAGGAACCAGGGCATTATTGCTTTTCACACCATTTATGCCGAAGCGCTGCATGCTAGTGGCGACGTTGAAGACGCTCTGAAAAGCTACGACAAATCCCAGCAGTTATTTCCGCGCAACGTTCCGATCACGATGAGCCACTCTGCGGCGCTTATCGAGAACGACCGCCCTGAAAAAGCTCGCAAACTGATGCTGGACCTGGTGAACAATGTAAACTACACGACGGAACAGCTGCGTTTACTCGCAATGGCCGCGAGCAGCGCAGGCTACAGCGGAGATGCACATTACTACATGTCAGAGTTTCATGTGCTCAATGGCGAACTGATACTTGCAGCAGACCAGCTCGAAATGGCGCTGAAGGCACCCGATATCCGTGACTATCAATACGCACGCATAGAATCACGTTTGCAGCAGATTCAGGAAGTCATCAGAAACAGCCGCAAACAGCAGCGGAAACCACGCCGCGAACCGGGTCCCAGAGAATTGGCCATTGCTGTGAATTGATGCCGTCTGCTATCCGCCTCACCCGCAAGCCAATAACAAACTTACTATCGCGTTATGTGACTCACTCCGTCATGCATCTGTGACCACGCGACGTATGCCCTGCCACGAGATTCAACTACAACCTCGTGATGCGACCTGGCCGGTCCCGCCAAATACCGCCTCCCGATATGCGTAGCTCTTCAAAATTGCACTAAATGGGACTAGAATAGTCCCTATTAGCAATAACCGCCCGCGCCGCAGGCTGGAAGGAAGCGATCATGTTGAGGATGAGCCGGATGACAGATTACGGCACCGTAGTGCTGGCCACCCTGGCGGGCCGCCCGGATACCGTGCATAGCGCGTCAGAGCTTGTTGATGCCACGGGGCTCAATGAACCTACAGTACGCAAGATATTGAAAACACTGACGAAAGCCAATCTGGTGGTGTCGTTTCGCGGTCCACAGGGGGGTTATGCCCTGAATGGCGAAGCCACCTCGATCAGTGCCGCCAGAATTCTGGACGCGCTGGAAGGCCCGGTGGCACTGACTGAATGCAGCGCCGCAGAGGGCAACTGCCAGATTCAGTCGTGTTGCACCGTCGGGCGCAGCTGGCAACTGATCAATCACCGCATCCGGGTTGCGCTGGAAGACGTATCACTGGCGCAGCTGGTGGCCGGTGGGCCTGTGGAGGGCAACCCGATAGAACTCGATTTTTCAATACCGCAAACCTTGCGTGACGCGCACTAACAGAGAACGAATCTATGGCAAACACACGGGATAATATGCACGAGCTGGTAGAGCGCAAATATCAGCACGGCTTTGTGACCGACATCGAATCGGAGACGCTGCCTCCGGGTCTGGATGAATCGGTGATTCGCAGAATTTCGGCGATAAAAAACGAGCCTGCATTTTTGCTCGACTGGCGTCTGAAAGCTTACCGGCGGTGGCTCAAAATGGAGGCCCCGGACTGGGCCCAGTTAAATATAGAACCCATCGATTACCAGGCTATTTCGTATTACTCAGCGCCCAAGGCTGACAAGGACAAGCCGCAGAGTCTCGCAGACGTCGACCCAAAACTGCTTGAGACGTATGACAAGCTGGGCATCCCGCTGCATGAGCGCGCGCGTCTTGCGGGTGTGGCCGTGGACGCCGTTTTTGACAGTGTCTCGGTAGCCACGACATTTCGCGACAAACTGGCAGAAGCCGGCGTAATTTTTTGCTCGTTTTCAGAGGCGGTGAAAGATCACCCTGACCTTATTGAGAAATACCTGGGCACTGTTGTGTCGCATGCGGACAACTATTTTGCCGCCCTGAATTCTGCAGTGTTCACGGATGGATCGTTCGTTTATATCCCACCCGGTGTACGGTGCCCGATGGAATTGTCGACCTATTTTCGTATCAATGCTGCGAATACCGGGCAATTTGAGCGGACGTTGATCATTGCCGATAAAGGCAGTCATGTCAGTTATCTGGAAGGCTGTACAGCGCCGATGCGCGATGAAAACCAGTTGCATGCTGCGGTGGTGGAGTTAATTGCGCTGGATGATGCTGAAATCAAATATTCGACGGTACAGAACTGGTATCCGGGTGATGAAAATGGCGTCGGCGGAATCTACAATTTTGTGACAAAGCGTGGCGACTGCAAAGGCATTAATTCAAAAATTTCGTGGACCCAGGTCGAAACCGGTTCAGCCATTACCTGGAAATATCCAAGCTGTATTCTGCGTGGGGATAACTCGGTGGGAGAATTTTACTCTGTAGCAGTCGCCAACAACTGGCAACAAGCCGACACTGGCACGAAGATGATACACATTGGAAAAAACACCCGCAGCACGATTATCTCCAAAGGGATATCAGCCGGCCGGGCACAAAACTCCTATCGGGGCCTGGTAAAAATCATGCCCACAGCGAGCAACGCCCGCAATTTTGCACAATGCGATTCGCTGTTGATGGGCGACAAATGCGGCGCCCACACCTTTCCATACATTGAAGTGAAAAACCCGACGGCAAAAGTCGAACACGAGGCGACAACGTCAAAGATTGGCGAAGACCAATTGTTCTACTGTTTGCAACGCGGAATTTCGGAAGAAGACGCCGTCAGCCTGATTGTCAATGGCTTTTGCAAAGATGTATTTAAAAAATTACCAATGGAATTTGCCGTTGAGGCGCAGGCGCTGTTGAACGTCAGCCTTGAAGGCGCAGTGGGTTAGGAATCACTATGCTGAAAATAGAAAACTTGCACGCCAGCGTGGACGACACGCCAATTCTGAAGGGCATAAACCTGCAAATTAGTGCCGGTGAAGTGCATGCCATCATGGGACCAAACGGTTCAGGCAAGAGCACACTTGCCGGAGTGTTAGCTGGTAATGAACGCTATACGGTGACCGATGGCACGATTACATTTCAAGACAACGATTTACTCGACATGAAAACTGAAGATCGGGCCCGTGCCGGCCTGTTTCTGGCGTTTCAGTATCCGGTGGAAATTCCCGGAGTCAATAATGCCTATTTGCTGAAGGCGGCATTAAACGCCCGGCGTCAATACCGTGGAGAAGGTCAGCTTGATGCCTTTGATTTTCTCACCCAGATCAAGTCCAAAATGAAACTGATGGACATGAGCGAAGACTTCCTGAAACGCGATGTCAATGCAGGCTTTTCGGGTGGTGAGAAAAAGCGCAATGAAATTCTGCAGATGACAATGCTGGAGCCGACACTAGCTGTGCTTGATGAAACGGATTCGGGCCTGGATATCGATGCGCTAAAAATCGTGGCGCAGGGAGTCAACAGCCTGCGTGATGAACAACGTTCATTTCTGATGATTACCCACTATCAACGCTTGCTGGATTACATCCAGCCTGATTTTGTGCATGTGCTTGCAAACGGTCGCATTGCCAAAAGTGGCGATCGTGCACTGGCACTGGAACTTGAGGATCGCGGCTATGACTGGATCACGCGAGAGGTAGCCGTTTGATGCGACCCTCGATTGAACATTTGACGACCGCTTATGAGTCGTTCAGACAGGCGCGTAAAGTTCCGTCATGGTATTCCGAGGCGCAGGACAAATCGTGGCAACGCTTTGCCGAACATGGCCTGCCGTGGCGCAAAGATGAGCACTGGAAATACACAAGCTTATATCACCTCGCCAAAATTCCGGTGGTCCCTGCTCCGGATGGTCACGCTGAAACCGGTGCGAACCCGGTCATTTACACCGGTGATCAGGCGACCGTGATCGCACTTGCCAATGGACGGTATACCCCGTCGAGCTCAAGCCCCACGTTACCTGACGGGGTGACGGTCACCGCGGGCGTACCTCGCGATGAAAAACGTTCGGCACTGAGCCGGCAAGTCGTGCGGCCATCGGTATTACAGGATCTCAATGCAGCTTTTGCCGAACAGTGGATCGAGATTACCATCGCGGACAATACCACTTTATCGCAACCGCTTTATCTGTGGCATCACACCAGCGGTGAGCAATTGCTGTGCTCGCCGCGGTTGGTAATTAATGTAGGACGCAACTGTGACGTAACTGTCGTTGAGCATTATGGCGGTGCCGGTGACCAGTGCGTCATCAACGGCAGTGTTTCGGTGGCAGTTGCTGAAAATTCACAGGTGCATCACACCAAACTGCAGACAGATCATGATTCTACTTCACACCTGATCAATACCAATGTGGATGTCAGTGCTGACAGCCGCTACACATCGCTTGTGATCGACATGGGGGCCCGTCTTGCGCGTAGCGACCTGGGCATCAACCTTAACGGTCAGGGTGCAGCTGCACGGCTGTACGGCGTGTTTTTGCCGGCCGGTGGACAGCACTTCGATCATCACTCTTTCGTGAAACACAATTTGCCACATACCGCCAGCGAACAGGATTATCATGGCGTCGTCGGCCACGGTGGACATGGCGTGTTCAACGGCAAAGTGCTGGTGCAACCGGATGCGCAGAAAATTGAGGCGGTGCAAAGCAATGACAACATACTGCTAAGCACGTCGGCAGAAATTGACACCAAACCAGAACTGGAAATCTACGCGGACGATGTTAAGTGTGCGCACGGCGCCACGGTCGGGCAGTTGGACGAGACGTCATTGTTTTACCTGCAAAGCCGCGGGCTGAGCCGACGCGATGCTCGTCACCTGCTCGTTGAAGGGTTCATACGCGAGACTTTTGCAACAGTAAAATGTGATCATTTCCGTGCGTTTCTGGATCAGCTGATAGAAACCAAACTCAACGTGCTCGTGGATCAGCTACCACTGGATGCTACGGAAATGAGTTCGTCTAAACCTGCTTCCGGGACGGGTCCTGCAAATGTTTAGCCCACTGGATTATTAACGTGAACCATACCAACGTACAAGCTGTGCCAAACACTGCTTTTGATGTGCAAAAAATTCGTCAGGATTTCCCGATACTGCATCAACAGGTGCACGGAAAACCGCTAGCATACCTTGACAATGCAGCATCGGCACAACGTCCTCAATGCGTCATTGACGCGGTCTGCCGGTACGAGACTCATGATCACGCCAATGTCCATCGTGGCGTACATACATTAAGCGAACGGGCCACGCAGGCCTATGAAAATGCACGTGAGAAAGTCCGAAGCTACATCAACGCGGCCAGCGTGAGTGAGTGCGTTTATGTACGCGGCACGACAGAGGCCATCAATCTGGTTGCGAACGCCTGGGGACAAAACAATGTGAAAGCAGGCGACGAGATTCTGATCAGCTGGATGGAGCATCATTCCAACATCGTACCGTGGCAGATGTTATGCGCTCGGACCGGAGCAAAGCTGGTAGTAGCGCCGATCACACCGCGCGGCGAGATCGATATGGAAAAGTTTGCCGCACTGCTATCGGACCGCACCCGACTGGTTGCAGTGGGTCACATCTCCAATGCACTTGGTACCGTAAACCCGATCCGTGACATTATTGCACTGGCACATGATCGCGATATTCCGGTGCTTATTGATGGTGCCCAGGCGATGCCACATACACGGGTGGACGTGCAGGATCTCGATGTTGATTTTTATGCGTTTTCAGGACACAAAATGTTCGCACCAACCGGCATTGGTGTGCTGTATGCCAAAACCCGGTACCTGGAGCGCATGCCGCCGTATCAAGGCGGAGGTGAAATGATTCTGGCGGTGAACTTCGAGCGCTCAGTCTACAACGAGCTTCCCTATAAATTTGAAGCGGGTACACCGAACATTGCAGGGGCAGTCGGGCTCGGGGCGGCCATCGATTATTTGGGTGCGCTGGATTTTGCCGCGCTGCTGGAGCATGAACAGCATTTGCTGGATTATGCGACCGAACAATTATCGTCGCTCAGCGGTATACGCCTGATTGGTACTGCCCGAAAAAAGGCAAGTGTCGTGTCGTTCGTTCTGGAGAACATTCACGCGCATGACCTGGGCACCATCGTCGATAGCGATGGTGTCGCTATTCGCACCGGTCACCACTGTGCTATGCCGGTGATGGATTATTTTGAGGTGCCCGCTACTGCTCGCGCCTCATTTGCGTTTTACAACACCGTAGACGAAATAGACGCATTAACCAATGCATTGAAAAAAGCACAAAGGATGTTTGCCTGATGGAACTGCGTGATCTATACCAGGAAATTATTGTCGATCACAATCGCCGCCCACGCAATTTTGGTGCATTGTCCGGTTTTACCCATTCAGCCCAGGGGTTTAATCCCCTGTGTGGTGACAAACTCACGCTGTACATCGTCATCGATGACAACGACGTGATCAAGGAGATTTCGTTTGAAGGCAGTGGTTGTGCAATTTCAGTTGCGTCAGCCTCCCTGTTGACTGAGAGCCTCAAAGGACAACCAATCGCGCGCGCTGATCAATTATTTGCACAGTTGCACGAGGTTTTTACGAACAGCGAGGAGCCTGATGAGCTGGAGAAACTCGGCAAACTCGGGGCGCTCGCTGGAGTCCGCGCGTATCCGTCACGTGTAAAATGCGCCAGCCTGAGCTGGCATGCGCTGAATAATGCATTACACGGTGACAGGACAGACGAAAACACCGCAACTACCGAGTAATTCGGGAGAGCCTGAACTTATGTACCACCACAATAGTGAACCAGTCACACTGCAACGCGATTGCATGGCCACTCTGATACCCGATGGCTACGAAATAGAGCTTCCGCAAGGCAGCATCGGCTATATCACCCAATCTCTTGGCGGCAGCTTTACCGTATATGTGGACGGTAGCCTGTTCCGAGTTGCCGGCGTCGACGCTGATGCGCTGGGTAAAGAGCCCCTCGCACCACCTGAATTACCTGATGATTTCGGCGACGAGGACGTTGAACAAGTCATCTGGAACCAGATCAAAACCTGCTATGATCCGGAAATACCCATCAACGTAGCGGATCTTGGCCTGATATACTCTTGCAAGATTGAAAAAATGGAAGACGGCAAGCGCCAGGTGGGCATTGAAATGACGCTGACCGCACCGGGCTGCGGAATGGGTGAGATTTTGGTCGAAGACGTGCGCAGCAAAGTGGCGCTCGTGCCCACCGTGGGTCGTGTCCATGTGGAGCTGGTTTTCGATCCCCCCTGGGATCGCTCAATGATGTCAGAAGAAGCACAGTTACAAACAGGGATGATGTACTAAGGCAAGCTATTTGCCGCGCTGCAATTTTGTGAGGGTTACGTCGCTTGAAACATCTGATACTTGTCCGTCACGCCAAGGCTATCTGGAACAGTACAGACATTCCGGATCTGGATCGCCCGCTCAGTGACACAGGCCGTCGTGAAGTCCCTACCATGGGCGAACGCCTCGCCGCTCGCGGTATCATGCCGGACATGATCATTGCCAGCCCGGCGGAGCGTGCGTGGCACACAGCCACCATGCTTGCACCGTACGTCAAATTACCCAGTGATCGTGTTGAAATTGTCGAAGAGCTGTTTCTCGCTGACACCGACGTGTTGCTGTCAATCACACAGATGTGCGACTCAAATGTTGACTGCCTGATCATTGTCGGTCACAACCCCGGCATAACCCAGTTTGCCAATATGATGACCGATGTTGCCGTGGACAACATCCCGACCTGCGGTATGTATCACATGAAATTTGACGTAGACGCGTGGTATGACATCGAGCTGAAAACCGGGGACTATGTCGCGTTTGATTTTCCGCGTAACCATTAACTGATTACGCCTGCAGGTACGCAGTCAACACGCAGTACACCAGCCGTCTACATGACGCACCACGATCATCCTCGTTGGTACCCAAACACGTGCTCCCGTGACAAGCAGCATTTCCCGCCCATCGCACTAAGGCGCCGCATTCGGCAGTACCATTGACATTGACCCACGGTACGGACGTTGGTGCCAGCTACCCGATCTGCCAAGCACAGGTACCGGCAGACTGAAAACAGCCCCGGCGCCGAGACGCCAGGGCTTTACAGATCAGGGAGTACAGTCAAAGGAACCGACCTGGTCCACCATGCCGTCGAGCAACCAGTCGTTGATAAAACCACCGTCATCGCTCTTGCCATTGCCTTGTCGTTTACCGCAGTCCTCCTCACCATCCATGTCATCATCGGAACAGGACAAATGAAATTTGGACGTGCCGATTCGGGTGCCTCCGGAGAATATTTCCCAAAAAACATCGTTGGGTGAACCCGCGAGGCCGGCAACCGTAACTTTGTCGCCAACCGTAATACCGCTTTGGTCCAGCAGCAGATCACTGCCAACGTTGCCTTTCCAGGCCTTCACACGAATAGGATCCGCGGTGCCATCCCAGATCATGGACACTTCCCTGATGGGCTTGTCGCAGTCAAACGGCG